>NZ_JAMYMD010000011.1:0-194077 GCF_040318335.1 Mesorhizobium sp. M1182 | reverse complement strand
AAGTTCCCATCAGCCATCGCATCAAGAAATGCGCCTGGAACGACGACTATCTCATCAATGCCATCACTCATATGCGATAGCCCTGCCCTCAAGGGGGAGATTAGCACGGCCGATTGCGCCCTACGCCGCCTGCGGTTCCGGATCAAACGCCGGGCGGCTGGTGTTGATCAGCAGCGAGATGCAGGCGGCGGCTATTGCCGTCATACCGGCGATCAGGAAGGCAAGCTCGTAATTGCCTTGCAGCTCGCGCATGGTGCCGCCGAAGAAGGCCGCTGTCGCGGCGCCAACCTGATGGCCGGCGACGATCCAGCCGAAGACGATCGGCCCGCTGCGGTCGCCGAACGCCTCGTTGGAAAGCCTGAGCGTCGGCGGCACGGTGGCGATCCAGTCCAGTCCGTAAAACACCGCGAAGATGATCAGGCTGGTCGCCGAGAAGCCGGAATAGGGCAGATAGATCAGCGACAGGCCGCGAATGCCATAATAGACGCCGAGCAGCTTGCGCGGGTCGAAACGGTCGGTAAGCCAGCCCGACAGCGTCGTGCCGATCAGGTCGAAAATGCCCATCATCGAGAGCAGGCCTGCGGCCTGCACTTCGCCAATGCCCATATCGCCGCAAAAGGCGATCAGATGCGTGCCGACCAACCCGTTGGTGGTGAAGCCGCAAACGAAGAAGGTGGCGAACAGATACCAGAAGACGCGCGTGCCGGCGGCGCGGCGCAGCGTGCTCAATGTGTGCGAAAGGAAATTGCCTTGCGAGGCTGGCGGCACCGGCGGCACGTCGTCGGCATCGGCGCCATAGCGGACCATGCCGATCGACGCCGGGCGCTCCGGCACCAGCATATAGACCAGCGGCACCAGGCAGGCGGTGGCCACGGCAATGGCGATGGCGACCGGCTTCCAGCCGCCCGACTGGGCGAGCGAGGCGAGCAGCGGCAGGAAGACCAGCAGCCCGGTGGCACTGGACGCCGACATCAGTCCCATCACCAAGCCGCGATTGGTCTTGAACCAGCGATTGACGATGGTCGCGCCGAGCACGGTGGCGACGGCGCCCGAGCTGACGCCGGAAAACACGCCCCAGGTGAGGAGCAGATGCCACGGTTTGGTCATCAACAGGCTGAGCGCGGTCGATCCCGACATCAACAGCAGCGCGGCAAGCAAGGTGCGGCGCAGCCCGATCCGCTCCATCAGCGCCGCGGCAAACGGCCCGGTCAGGCCATAGAGGAAGATGCCGGTGGCCGCCGCCAGCGACACCACGTCGCGCCGCCAGCTGAAACTGTTCTCCAGCGGCAGCATCATGACTGCCGGCGCCGAACGCAGGCCCGCTGCGATCAGCAGGCAAAGGAAGATGACGGCGACCACGACGAAAGCGTAGCGCTGGCCAAACGGGCGGGATTGAGCTATCATGTTACTGACCGGTACGTTGCAGGAGCGCGAAACATACGTACCGACCGGTAACATTGTCAACCAGCTAATCGGCAGACCAGGCATGAAAAGAATTGAACCAACGATCAAGGCGAATGACGCACCGCCGCCTCGCGCCGCCGAACGGATTCTCCAGGTGGCGCGCGATCTGTTCTACCGGCAAGGCATCAGGGCGATCGGCGTCGACGAGATCGTGCGGCGTGCCGGCGTCACCAAGCCCAGCCTCTACCGCAGCTTTCCGTCCAAGGACGAGCTGGCCGCATCCTACCTCCGGCACTATGACCTCGAATTCTGGGAGCGTTTCGACGAGGCGGTGGATGCCCATCCCGGCGATCCGCGCGCGCAGATCGTCGCCTTCCTGACGCGTGTCGGCAAGCGTACGCAAAGGCCCGACTATCGCGGCTGCGGCATGACCAATGCCGCGGTCGAATATCCCGAACATGGCCATCCGGCCCGCGTCGTGAGCGAGGCCAACAAGCAGGAACTGCGCCGCCGCCTGCATGCCATGGCGGCAGAGATGGGCGCCGGCGACGCCAACACGCTGGGCGACGGGCTGCTGCTCCTGATCGAGGGCGCCTATATCAGCGGCCAGCTGTTCGGTGCCGGCGGGCCGGCGAAGTCGGTGGCCCGCAACGCCGATCTTCTGATAGAGGCAAGCTTGAAGAAATAGTGGTCCGTTTTACAAGACCACTGTGCGCAGCCTGACTTCCTCTAGGCTGCCGCTAAATTTGACGGTACGCTGCGCCCCCCGAACTGAGTTGTTCCGCCATGCGCGCTCTCTTGATCCCGCTTGCCCTCGCCGGTTTCTGCCAGGCGGCCCGGGCCGGCGACATATCCAGCGTCTATACCGATCTCGATTGGGAGAAGGACTGCGTCACCTATGCCCAAGCGGAAGAAGGCGACGGCGACTGGGCCGATCTCGCCTGTTCGGGCTACCGCGGCTACCCGGTGATGGTTTCCTATGACGACGCGCGGGAATCGCTGTTCTACGGCTTTCCACCTGGCGACATGACCACGGTCTGGGAAAGCTTTTCCGGTCTCAATTCGGCTGGACCCAAGGTCGAGTGGCGTATCGAAACCAACGGCAAAACTGCCATTCCTTTCGCCGTCATTCATCGTCGCTCGATCAGCGATACCGAGGGCGAGAACAAGTCGACGGAAGTGCTGATTGTGGCCAAGGTTGCCCAGCCTGACGCCCACGAAGGCTGCACGATCGGCCTTGTGCTCGCCACCGGCAATCCCGCCGCCAACGATCAGGCGCGCAAGCTTGCCGACGAGAAGGCACGCACCTTCGCCTGCGGCAAGGACAAGCGTGAGGTGCTGGGCGACGCGCCCGCTTTCGGCCGCGTCGACAACTGATTATTTGCGCCCGATAATTACTTGCGCCTGGCCCGCTCGATTGCCTCGACGATCATCTTCTTGGCATAGGCCGCATCGTACCAGCCTTCGATCTTGACCCATTTGCCGGGTTCGAGATCCTTGTAGTGCTCGAAAAAGTGCTGCACTTGCTGGCGGGTGATGTCGGGCAATTGCGTGTATTCGTGGACGTCCTCGTAGCGCAAGGTCAGCTTGGGCGAAGGCACCGCGATGACCTTCTCGTCCTGGCCGGCATTGTCCTCCATCACCAGCACGCCGATCGGCCGCACATTGATGACGCAGCCTGGCACCAGCGCGCGCGTGTTGCAGACCAATACGTCGATCGGGTCACCGTCGCCCGACAGCGTGTGTGGTACGAAACCGTAATTGCCGGGATAGCGCATCGAAGTGTGCAGGAAGCGGTCGACGAACAGCGTGCCGGCCTCCTTGTCCATCTCGTACTTGATCGGCTCGCCGCCGATCGGCACCTCGATTATGACGTTGACGTCCTCGGGCGGGTTCTTTCCGCTGGCAATCGCTTCGATACGCATCGCTTTATCCCTCTCTCGATTGCAGATCGATAGCGGGCGACGGCGAATGGTGCAATGCGGCGAATGGTACGGGGAGATCGTCCGAACCGAAAACCGGCCGGATCATGCGCTGGCCGTCATTCCCAGACGAAAGCGACCTTCTTCAGCGCCTTCTGCTCGAAGATCTCGACGCCTTCGGCAACATCGCGGCCACCGGCGCCGGCATAGAAGGCAAGTGCGTTCTGATTGTCTTCCAGCGCCCAGACCACCATGCCTTTCAGGCCATGGTCGGCCAGCCGTGCCCGCGCGGCCGAGAACAGCCGGCTGCCGAGCCCGATGCCTTGATATTCCGGCCGCAGGTAAAGTTCGTAGATCTCGCCCTGCTGCCTGAGTTCGCGGGCGCGGTTCTTGCCGATCGTCGCATAGCCGGCAATTTTGCCGCCGATTTCGACGACCAGGACGGTGGCAGCGCGGCGAATGGCATTCGCCCACCAGTCGGCGCCGCGGCGGTTGATCATCGATGTCAGCGTGCGGTGCGGGATGATGCCTGAATAGGCGCCGCGCCAGGCCTCGAGATGCACGTCGGCGATGGCGGCTGCATCGCGCGGTTCGGCTTTCCTGATGTCGATGCTCAGCGTATTCATGATTGGTTAACCATAAACCCGCCGCGCCCGATTGCAAGAGTCCGGTCAACCGCCGCGATGCTTTCACACAGCCGGACGGTGCGTCCTTGAGACGCTGCGAAACCGCTTTTGGCGAGATCAAATCTCGACCAGATGGTCGTCCAGTTCGTTGCTGTCGCCGGTCGAGACCGGAAAATGCTCGGCCAGTACCGCACCGACTGCTTGGATCGCCTTGACGAACCCGTCGGCAAGCCGATCGTCGCCGGCATGCGCCGTAAGGTCGCGGACGACACCGTCCCAGACATGCTGGCCGACACGAGAATCGATGCCGCTGTCGGCGACCACCTCGGCGTAGCGCTCGGCAATCGAGACGAACACCAGCACGCCAGTGCGCGCCGTGGTACGGTGGACGTTGCGGGCGAGGAACTGCTTCATCGCATTGGCGTGGGCGACCTGGTAGCGCAGCCGCCTCGGCACCAAATGGATGCGCAATGCCGGCAATGCCCACAACAGAATGAGCACACTGGCAAGCGCCAGAAGCTCGGCGATGACGAAATGCGGCAAGCGGATCGACAGCCACCAGGCTTCCAGCCCATAACCGACGGCGAGGCTGACGACGAGCATGCCGAGCATCGCCATGAAAGCGGCCGGGAAGAAATAGCCGTCGCTGGCATGCGCCACGACGCAGTAGATCTCGCCGTCGGTCTTTGATTCGGCAGCGCGGATCGCATCGGCGATGCGCTCATGATCCTCGGGACTGATCGGTCGTGTTGCCATGATTGATGTCTCACCAGCTTCCTGAAGAACCGCCGCCGCCGGACGAGCCGCCGCCGCCTGAAAACCCGCCGCCCGAACTTCCGGACGACCAACCGCTGCCGGAACTTCCAGACGACCAGCCACTGCCAGACGAGGTCCCAGACGTCCAGCCACCGCCACCGGAGGATGACGAAACTGGTCCACGGCCGTAGCGGAACGTCATGCCCAGCCACTTGTACACGCCCGGCGACAGCTTCGTGCCGAAGATCGGCGGCAGGAACGCCATTGCCAAGCCGCCGAAGAACATCGTCGCCCACAGGACAATGAACAGCATGAAGATGGGATCGACAGGATTGTCATTCGCCGGATTGCGCTTGCCGCGCGCCTCCAGCTCTTCGGGATTGCCTTCCAGCACCATGATCATGTCGTCGACGGCCTTGCTGATGCCGCCGGAGAAATCGCCGGCACGGAAGGCCGGCACCATGTCGTTTTCGATGATCAGCTTGGTGTGCAGGTCTGTCAGCGTGCCTTCCAGCCCATAGCCGACCTCGATGCGCATCTTGCGGTCGTTCGGCGCCACCAGAAGCAGGACGCCGTTGTTCTCCTTCGCCTGGCCGAGTCCCCAGGCGCGAAACAGCCGGTTGGCGTAAGGCTCGATCTCCTCGCCGTCGAGGCTGGGAATGGTCGCGACGACGATCTGGTCGGACCCTTTGGTCTCGAACTCGGCAAGCTTCTGCGTCAGCGCCGCCTCGGTCGCGGCATCGATGATGCCGGCATTGTCGACGACCCGTCCGGTCAGCGCCGGCAGTGCGGCGGCGAAGGCCGCGAAGCCGACCAGCAGCACCGCCATGGCCAACAGCGCGGTGCCGATCGTTTTGGTGAAACGGCCGGATTCCACCGGGCTGATGGCGTGTCTTGTCATCTCGTCACCAACTTCCCGAGGAGCCGCCGCCGCCGGACGAACCGCCGCCGCCGGAAAACCCGCCACCGCTTGAACCCGACGACCATCCCCCGCCGGAACCTCCCGACCAGCCGCCGGACGACCGCCGGTTTGGCTCGAAGGTCATGCCCAGCCAGCGATAGCGGCCGGGACCGATCTTCTGGCCGAAGATCGGCGGCAGGATGGAGGCTGCGAGGCCGCCGAAAAAGATGATTGCCCAGATGGCTATGAAGATCGTGAAGAACAGATCGTCGCTGTTGAACGGCGGCTGCTGGTTGCGTTCGCCGCGCGCCTCCAGTTCTTCGGGATTGCCCTCCAGCACCATGATCATGTCGTCGACGGCCTTGCTGATGCCGCCGGAGAAATCGCCGGCACGGAAGGCCGGCACCATGTCGTTTTCGATGATCAGCTTGGTGTGCAGGTCGGTCAGCGTGCCTTCAAGCCCATAGCCGACCTCGATGCGCATCTTGCGGTCGTTCGGCGCCACCAGAAGCAGCACGCCGTTGTTCTCCTTCGCCTGGCCGAGTCTCCAGGCGCGGAACAGCCGGTTGGCGTAAGGCTCGATCTCCTCGCCGTCGAGGCTGGGGATGGTCGCGACGACGATCTGGTCGGACCCTTTGGTCTCGAACTCGGCAAGCTTCTGCGTCAGCGCCGCCTCGGTCGCGGCATCGATGATGCCGGCATTGTCGACGACCCGTCCGGTCAGCGCCGGCAGTGCGGCGGCAAGGGCGGTGAGCGGGAGGAACAAACCAAGGCAAAGAAGAAGCAAAGTGACGCTCGGAAGCGTCTGGTTTGCACTTCGTCGCGCCCCCCTCTGTCCTGCCGGACATCTCCCCCACTTGGGGGGAGATCGACTATCGCGACCACTTTCGCCAACTCCCAAGGTCGGTGATTGGCCGCGTTGGCAAGAGCTGCCAATCTCCCCCCAAGTGGGGGAGATGTCCGGCAGGACAGAGGGGGGCGCGACGGAATACAAGGCCAACAGGCCCAGGCTCAACAGGCGCCGTTCACCCGCCTTGCGTGGTGTTGGTGCCGAAATCGACCTTCGGCGGCTGCATCTTATCCTCCTCGATGGTGAAATTCGCAAACGGCTGGTTGCCGCGGAACCACAAGGTCGCCCAGATCACCGACGGGAAGGTCCTCAGCGTCAGATTGTACTCTCTCACTGCCTGGATATAGTCGCGGCGGGCGACCGTGATCCGGTTCTCGGTGCCTTCGAGTTGTGCTTGCAGCGCCAGAAAGTTCTGGTTGGCCTTGAGATCGGGATAGTTCTCCACCACCGCCAGCAGGCGCGACAGCGCGCTGGTCAGGCCGGCCTGGCTGTCCTGGAATTTCTTGAAGGCTTCCGGATTGTTCAGCGTTTCCGGCGTCACGGTCACCTGCGTCGCCTTGGCGCGCGCTTCGACCACGGCATCGAGCGTGTCCTTCTCGTGCGCCGCGTAGCCCTTGACCGTGTTGACCAGATTGGGGATGAGATCGGCGCGGCGCTGGTATTGATTCAACACCTCGCTCCATGCGGCCTTGGCGTTTTCCTCAGCTGTTGGAATGGTGTTGTAGCCGCAGCCGGCAAGCAGCGGCAGCATGACGGCCATAACCAGGAACGCAGCTAAATTACGGAAGATTGGCGGCGAAGAAAGGCGCTGGGCAAGCATGATAAGTCCCCTCGATAGCATTGGCAGGCGAAGCATTAGCACAATCCTTGCGTAAGAAAATGACTTCGGCCGAGAAGTGTTACTGGTTTCTGCCATTCGCCGTCGGGCCCTGTGACAGACGAGGCGAACGGGTTAAGCTCGGCATAAAACGGGACATCACCATGGCGAAACGCCACGACAGCGACGCGGAATCGCGCCGCATCATCGAACGGGTGGCGCGCGAGACCGACCCGGGGGGCACCTCGTTCCTTGCACGAACGACCAAAGGCGCGCGCGACCACGTCACCGCGGCCGATGCCGACCGGTCGGACCCGATTGAATATTGGGGCACCCGCATCGGTCGGGCAGCGGGCTTGCTTATTGCCATCGGCCTGTTGATCTGGCTCGTGCTTTTCGTCACCAGGGGCAGTTAGGAAAAATCAATGAGTGCCGAAAAAACCGACGCGCCGCGCGCGGTCATCGTCGTCTCCAGTCATGTCGCCCGTGGCTCGGTCGGCAACCGTGCAGCTGTCTTTGCGCTGGAGACGCTCGGCTTTCCGGTTTGGGCGGTACCGACCGTCATCCTGCCCTGGCATCCGGGCCATGGCCGGGCCACCCGCATCGTGCCGCCGCTGGACCAGTTCAAGGCGCTGATGGCCGACCTCGAGCGCGCGCCGTGGCTGGGCGAGGTCGGCGCCGTGCTGTCCGGCTATCTCGGCGAGGCTGGCCAGGCCGAAGCCGTCGCTTCGCTGGTCGGCGCGGTCAAGGCGAAGACGCCGGACGCCCTCTATATCTGCGATCCGGTGATGGGCGATTCGGGCGGGCTCTACGTACCTGAGCCGACCGCAATCGCCATGCGCGACCGGCTGATGCCGATCGCCGATATCGCCACGCCCAACCGCTACGAGCTGGAATGGATGGCCGGAGCGCCGCTGCCCGACTTGAAATCGGCAATGGCTGCAGCCCTGCAGGCCGGCCCACCGGCCATGCTGGTCACATCGGCGCCGGCGATGATGGCCGGCGGCACCGGCAATTTACTGCTCGCCGGCAGAGAGGCACTGCTTGCCGAACACCGGCTCATCGACAAGCCGCCGAATGGGCTCGGCGACCTGACGGCTGCCGTCTACCTGGCGCGGATCCTGTCCGGCCAGCCGGCCGCCAAGGCGCTGCAATCGACCACGGCGGCGGTCTACGAGATCCTGGCGCGGACCGCCAAGCGCGGCGGCGACGAGTTGCAGCTCGAGACCGATGCCCAGAGCCTGTCGCACCCGATGGCGATGGTGCAGCTTCGCCATCTGCTGCATCCGGAACGGGACCGCCGGGCGTGACGCAGGCCGAAGACGCCGTGCCCCAGGATGATGCGCCCAAGGATGTTGCGCCCGACCATGTTGTGCCCGACCATGTTGTGCCCGACCATGTTGTGCCCGAGAACGTTGTGCTTGTCGGCGTCGACGGTTGCAAGGCCGGCTGGATAGCCGTCCGCCGCGACCCCGATGCGGCGCCGTCGACAGCCGTTTTCCCAAGCTTCGCGGCGTTGCTCGACCGACTGCCCGCCGACTCGTTGGTAGCGGTCGATATGCCGATCGGCCTGCTCGATTTCTCCCAAAGAGGCGGTCGCGGCCCGGAGGCGCTGGTGCGGCCGCTGCTCGGGACCCGGCAGTCCAGTGTCTTTGCCATCCCCTCCCGCGCCGCGCTCTACGCCGAGGTCGAAGCCTTCACCACCGTCGACGCCTGGTACGCCGCTCATCGCAAGGCAAGCGAGGTGGCCAGGACAACCTCAGATCCGCCGCGCGGTGTCTCGATCCAGGCCTTCGGCATCTTCGCCAAGATCCGCGAGATCGATTCGCTGCTGATCGCGCGCCCCGAACTGCGCAGCCGCGTCTTCGAATCGCATCCGGAAGTTGCCTTCTGTAAACTGAACGGCGACCGGGCGATGCGCCTGCCAAAGAAGATCAGGGGCAACATCAATCCGGCCGGCATGGCCGAACGCAAGGCGCTGCTTGCCCGGTGTGGCTATAGCCAGGATTTTCTCGACCAGACGCCGCCGCGCGGCGCGGCCGCCGACGATTTCCTCGACGCCGCGGCGATGATGGTGGTTGCCGCACGCATCGTCAGAGGCGAGGCAATGCCGTTTCCGGATCCGCCGCTCGCCGATCGTTTCGGCATTCCGGTCGCCATTTGGGCCTGAGGACCGGGGCGTCAGGAGCGTGATCTGAGCGCCTCGTTGAGTGCCCACATATCCTTCTCCTCGGGCGCGGTCTCCAATCCGAGCACGGGAACTTGCTTACGCAAATGGTCGTGGTGGGTGCGCACGCCATATTCGAGATCGGAGAGGTAAAAACCTCCGAAGGCTTCGGACAGCATGGATTCGTTGGACCATATCGAAAGCTGTACATCCTCGGCCAGCGTGTCGCGGTCGATGCGGTAGGATAGGTAGCGGGCTGCCGCCTGTTCCCTGGTCTCGTCGCGATAGCGGTAGATGGCGCCGCGCAGCAGCGTCTCACCCGTCGACAGCGGAAATTCCTGATAGAACTGCACCGATTCCGGCATGAGCGACAGCACGTTGTTCGGGAAGATGCCGTAGTAGATCCAGGCCTTGCGCAGGTGTTCCGGCAGGTGCTTCGCCTCGGGTGCGAGCTTGATGTACTGCGCGACGCTCCAGCGCCGTCCGGCATGCGGATTGTAGGTGGCGAACGAGCGCGACACGCCGTTGACGAACGGCTCGTCGAAATAGGTCGCACCGTAAAGATCCTGCAGCGCCGGATGCGCCATGGCGACATGGTAGCCTTCATTGTCGACATCGCGCACCGATTTCCAGTTGACCGGCGTCCTTTGGGTCCAGATGCCCCAGGACGGCACCATCTCGGCGACGCCGTAATGGGCAATCTCGGCTTCGATCGGCTTCAACAGCTCGGCGACCGATGGCTGCGGCCCACCCTTGCGGAAACGGATGAAGATGAAGCCCATCCAGATTTCGAGCTCGAGCGGCATCAGGCCGAATTCGGTCTTGTCGAGGTCGGGGAAGGAACGGGGGCGGGCAGCACCGCGCAGCGTGCCGTCGAGATTGTAGACCCAGCCATGAAAGGGGCAGACCAGCGCATTCTTGCAAGTGCCCTGGCTGTCGGCAACGACGCGACTGCCGCGGTGGCGGCACATATTGTTGAAGGCGCGCACAACGCCATCCTTGCCGCGCACGATCAGCGCCCGCTCGCCGACCACATCCATCGTCAGATAGTCGCCGGCGTTCGGCACGTCGCAGACATGGCCGGCGATCTGCCAATGGTTGCGGAAGACGTGCTCTTTCTCGAGTTCGAGCAAGGCGTCGGAATGATAGCTCCAGCCCGGCAGCCCCCGCCGATCCCAATCGTTGGGGATTGCCACGTCACGCAGATGCGGGTTCATAAAGGCTCTTTATTTATTGAATGGTCGTTCAATAAAAGCATATTTTCCATTGAAATGCAATGGCTTGGAAAAATGGGGCTAAGTCTTGACGGGAAATCGAACGGGATTCAAGAGCCCAGTCCGAACGATCGAAGCCGGGAAAATCCCGGGAATTCCAGACGTTAATCCCCTTACACTTGTTGAGCGCCCGACGCTCCGTGGGCCTGGAAAGGCGACGCGGATCTGGTGCCGTGGGTAGCGCAAAACGAGCAGAGAATGCCACCGGTGCTGCCAGCTACGCCGGATCGGTTTGCCCAGGAATGGCCGCGGGCTTGGTTTCATGCCGGTTACACAATCGTTAATTCATCATCGTTGGCCGGTTACAAGGTGCGATTAGGTTCGTTTCAACAGAGAAAAGAAGAAGACCGAAGGAAACGACGATGCGTACGAAAATCCAGATCACCGATACCGACCTTCGCCAGCAGGGTCCCCAGCGTAACGACCGGCGCCCGAAGCTGGCGCTGCGCCAGCGCGCCAGTGATCATCCAATGGCGATGTTCATGCTGCTGGCGGCTGCCGCATTTGCCGGCATGGCGTTGACGCCGACCGTCGGTCCGGCCTTCGCCTCACTGAACCCGCCGGCCAACCTCATCGATGGCGCGACGACCACCACCAAGACGGCGCGCCTGCCGGCGCCGGAGATCGATTTTGCCTGCAAGGGGCAGGCCTGGGGCGCCGAGAGCCTGGACTGCCTGCGCGTCATCGCCGCCCAGTCGGGCAAGGCACGGCCGGTCCGCATGATCGCCAACGCCGCACCACTGGCCGATACGCCGAACGTTTTTTGATTTTTGCGAGCGCCCTCCAGCACTCCAGTCAGGCTCCCGCCGCAATGTCGGCCGGGAGCCTTTTTCTTCCGGGAGAGATCTCGGAGTCTAGCCGCCCAGAGCCGCCTGCTCGGCAATGGCCGAGAGCACGCCGCGCACATCCAGCGTGCTGAACGGCTTTTCGAGGATTGGCGGCCGCTGCGGCGCCGGCAGCGCCTCGATCTCGCCTTTCGCGCCGATCAGATCGCCGGTGACAAGCACGAAGCGCCGCGCCAGACCCGGCAATTCGGCGAGTAGCTCGCGATAGGCGGCTATGCCGCTGGTGCCGGGCATGCGCAAATCGGAAAACACGATGTCCGGCGGGACATGGCCACTCAGCGTCGCGGCGGCCGAGACCCAGGCCGGCACGATCCGCGACTTGATGCCCATCAACTCCAGAATGTCGGACAGCGACGCGGCGACATCCGGCTCATCGTCTATGATCAGCGCGTGACGCAAGCCGCTCGACCGCGACGGAGCTTTGCCGGCGGCGGCCGCGCCGGCCGCGATCGCCGGCAGCTGCACGACAAAACGCACACCTCTCGGCGAAACCTCCTCGAACCAGATATTGCCATTGTGCCGCTCGATGATCGATTTCGAGATCGACAGACCGATGCCGGTACCGACACCGACCGGCTTGGTGGTGAAATAGGATTCGAATATGCGTGAACGTATCGCTTCCGGCACGCCTGGTCCGTTGTCCTCGACCGAGAATCCGGGATTGCCGCGGTCGCTGCGAAACGTCCGGACCTTGATCCGGCGGTCGCCGGCAACGCCGGCCAAGGCGTGCTGGCTGTTGATGAGGAAGTTGGCCGCCACCTGCGTCACGTGGTCGGCATCGGCCATGGCCAGCAGCGGGCCGCTGGCGAAATCGGTGTCGATGATGATGCCGCTCGACCGTGCGCCATAGGCGGTCACTTCGAGTGCGGCGCGGATCACCTGGTTGAGGTCGGTTTCGGCCTGTGCGGCCGGGTGCAGGCGGACCATCGACAGGAAGCTCTTGACGATACGGCCGCAGCGCTCGGCAGCGGCACGCACCTTTTCGGCGCGCACCTTGGTCTGCGGATCGGCGGCGAATTCATGCAGCAGCGTCGACTGGGCGACGACCACGGCCAGCGGGTTGTTGAGCTCGTGCGAAACGCCGGCAAGCAGCGAGCCCATCGCCGCCATCTTCTCGTTCTGGTGCAGTTTTTCGCGCTGGCGGTTGATTTCCTCCTCGGCGCGCA
Organism: Mesorhizobium sp. M1182; assembly: GCF_040318335.1. Taxonomy (NCBI): domain Bacteria; kingdom Pseudomonadati; phylum Pseudomonadota; class Alphaproteobacteria; order Hyphomicrobiales; family Phyllobacteriaceae; genus Mesorhizobium; species Mesorhizobium sp. M1182. The sequence goes on along the minus strand of NZ_JAMYMD010000011.1, from coordinate 181,349 downwards.
ATCTGTCGCGCAGGTCGCGGATAGAGCCGAAGATCAGCTGGCGATCGGCGACCCGCATCTCGGTTGCCGTCAGCTCGATCGGAAAAACCTCGCCGGCGGCGTTCTGGGTGACCGTTTCGAGCCGCTGGCCGACCATCGGCGCGCCGCGGCCCGACATATATTCGGCGCCGGACGCATAGCCCTTGCGGTAATATTCCGGCACGACCGTGTCGAGCAGGTCCTTGCCGAGGATATCGCTGCGCCGATAGCCGAACATCTTCTCGGCGGCCGGATTGAATTCGATGATCGAGCCGGTCTCGTCGATGACGATGATGGCGTCGAGCGAGGCCTGCAGCATGGTGCGGCGAATGACGTCGCTGGCATGCGCGTCGGAGGGCGATCGTTCGATGGCATCGCCGATGGCGAGTGCCACCATGTGCAGCGCCGCCTCTTCCTGGTCGGTCCATTCGCGTTCGTTGACGCAGTCGTTGACCGCCAGCGTGCCCCACAAGTTGCCGTGCGAAAAGACCGACACCGACAGGAACGACTTGATGTTCTGCTTTTCGAAATCGGTCCGCAGAAAGCCTTCGAGATCGCGTGTGTGCCCGGCGAAGATCTTGCCTTGGCGCTCGTCCTCCGCCAGCCGTTCCAGCAATGGGTCCGAATCGACGACCGACTGCACGATGACGGTAGGTGACGCCAGCTCACCGCCAAACCGGGGGGCGATCCAATAAGCGGCGACCGACTGGGCGAAACCCTGACCGGGCAGTTCGCGCAGGCGAAACAGGATGCCGCGGTGACAATCCATGGCTTCGCAAAGCGTCTGGAGGATACCTTCCATCTCGCGCTGCCAATCGCCGGCTTCGCGCAGCCGGCGAACCACATGCACGGCCACCATCGCCGCGCCCTGCCTGGCGCCCTGCGTATCCGCGCGTGCTGTTTCAGCCGTCATGGTCATTTCCTGGCCTTGGCTTGCTCAAGCCGCCAGGCCTCAGTTATTTTCACCGGCCGGCAGCGAGAAGATATAGCCTTCGCCGCGCACCGTGCGCAGGAATTTCGGGTTGGCCGGGTCCGCTTCGATCTTCTTTCTCAGCCGCATGATGCGGATGTCGACCGCGCGGGACGATTCCGGGTCCTCGACGAAACCGATCGCCTCGGAGATCGCTGCCCGCGTCAACAGCCGGTTGGCGCGCGTCAGGAACACCTCCAGGACGTCGAACTCGCTCTTGGCCATGTCGATGACCGCGCCGTTGGCGCCGGTGACGAGCCTGCCGTCGAGATCGGCGTGAAAGGGTCCGAAGCTCACGGACCGGCGGCCGCCGGATGTTTCAGCCTTGGCCTTTTGTGGCTCGGTCGGCTCAGGAACGCGACGCAGCACGCTGCGCACCCTGGCCAACACTTCGCGCAATTCGTAAGGCTTGACGATGTAATCGTCAGCGCCGAGCTCCAGTCCGACGATGCGGTCGAGCGCGGTACCGGCGGCCGTCGCATAGATGATGCCGATCGGCATTTTCGACCGCATCCAGCGGCCGAGCGACAGGCCGTCCTCGCCCGGCATGGCGATGTCGAGAATGGCCAGATGGAAGGACTGGGTTTCCAAAAGGTCGCGCGCCGCCGCCGCACTTTCGGCCGTGGCCACATAGTAGCCGCTTGCGCCGAGATACTCGGCGACCGCATCCCTCAGGTCGGGCTCGTCCTCGACGATGACAATTCGTGCCTGCACGATGCTTTCGCTCCCGCTTTCAGTGGAAAGTAGATTGGGTATAAACATGATGTCCAGCACTCTTCTTGGGTTGCCGTATGCGGGGTAGAAAAACATGGCTGCACGATCCGTTATCGCGCTTGTTTCCGTCGCTGAAGTAATTGCGACCGATCTCGCCGATCATCTCGAGCGGCGCGGTCATGACGTCCGCGCGGCGCGACAGCCGTGGGAGGCCGAATCGCTGCTTTCGGAAAAGGGTATCGATGTCGTGGTTGTCGGCGACAGCGTCAGCCAGGCGGAGGGGCGCGACCTGCTCAGGCGACATGGCGGCGAAGGTGGACCGGATTTCATCCTGATCTGTCGCCCGGCCGATCTGGTCGACAAGGTTCTGGCGCTCGAACTCGGCGCCGCCGACGTCGTCGAAAGCCCGCTCAATATCAGGGAGCTTGCCGCTCGCGTCGGCGGCCTTCTGGCTCGGCGCGGCAGGAGCGCCGGGGAACTGATCGTGCTGGAGAACGCGACCGTCGATCTCCGATCGGCCATCGTCATGCACCGCTCGGGCACGGAAGAACAGCTGTCCCCTGGGCAGGTGGCGCTGCTCAGGCTGTTCCTGGCCAGCCCACGCAAGGTGCTGACGCGGGACGACATCATCGCCGCCGCGCCCGCCGAAAATGCCGAAGCCTTCGATCGGTCGATCGATTCGCGCATCGTGCGGCTGCGCCGCAAGCTCGATACCGAAACCATCACCACCATACGGGGTGCGGGTTACCGGTTCGATCCGCCGACGCAATTCGCCGATTGAAGGCAGGACGGCCACCCTCTTCTCTTGAGCATCGGATTTTCCCAAAACCGGTTTCCACTTTGGGGTCCGATGCTCTTCAGCGCACCACGAGAAGCGACGGGCCGGACAGCATGTCACTGTTCGTACTGACCTCGCCGGCATGGGCACGTTCCTTCAGCAGCACGGTGGCGAGGCCGGCAATGCCGAGCAGCCCCTGCACGTAAAGCAGGGCGGAAAGCACGGAAGCGGCGAATTTCGTTTTCATCCTGTTCGTTCCTCAAAATTGGAATTTACGGGCACTTCAGGGGAACCCCCGAAGCGCCCGCGCCGCCAGCGGAGCCCCCCGTTGCGGCGCGGGCCTTCGGTCCTCTCGGCTGCAAGTTGCCGGAGGCGCCGCGCATCCTCAACGGCCCTAAGCCGCCCCCGCCAGAGGGGCTTGAGCCGGTCGACGCGCAGGCTGGAAACTGTCCAGACCAATCCAGACCGTAGCGAAAACAGCGTTGGCTTCCGATCGTTCGTTGACCGCTGTTTTCGTTAGGTCAACTTTGCCTGTTCGCTGTATCCGGATCATGCCGCCGAGGCTGCGCTTTGTTGCAGCTCGGTTTCGGAGTCAGGTGACTTCCTATCAAACGAAAGGCAATCGCGTATTCGCGCCGCGGTTTGGCCGATCCGCCTAGGCAAACACGCCACCGTCATGACGACGTCGTGCAACTGCAAGCTGCTTTGCGCGGACCTTTTCTGTTAACCAGGGGAAACAGAATCGAAACACAAACGAGCATCTAGCGAAATCGGCTTGAAACATGACGCCCCGATAAGCCGGTCATCGAATTGAGCCGGTCCCGACCGGCAGAATAGGGGAGACATCATGTGGACTGCCATTTCCGCCAAGCTCATCAACATCGCCGCCGCCGTCATCACCGGTACTGCCTTGCTTGTCAGTGCCGGCAACGGCGCAGCCCACGCCGCCGCCAACAAGATCGTCGCGCGTGTGTCGCTATCGCAGCAGACCATGGAAATCCTGGTCGACGGCCGGCCGACATTCGCCTGGAAAGGCTCGACCGGCGACAGGACGCACGTCACGCCGACCGGTTCGTTCAAGCCGACCCGCATGCATGAAATTTGGTATTCGAAGAAATACGACAACGCCCCGATGCCGCATTCGGTGTTCTTCAGCGGCGGCTACGCCGTACATGCGACAAGCGCCATCAAGCGCCTCGGCCAGCCAGCCTCGCATGGCTGCGTGCGTCTGCATCCGGACAACGCCGCCGATTTCTACCAGCTCGTCGAGGTCTTCGGCCCGGCCAACACCAGCATCGTCATCGTTAAATGAGCGATGCTTCTCGTCGCTCCCAGGCAAGGGCCGGATATTAGCGCAATCTAATCCGGCATTACCGGCATCAGCTTCGGATCCGGCTTTTCGGCGTGATGCGGCAGGTCCTTGCTGGCGACAAAGGTGTAGAACATCGGCACCACGAACAGCGTGAACATGGTTCCGACCAGGATGCCGGTGAAGATCACCAGGCCCATCGAATAGCGTGCCGCGGCACCAGCGCCGCTGGAGATGATCAGCGGCACCACGCCGAGCGCCATCGCCGCCGTCGTCATCAGGATCGGCCGCAGCCGCACCCTGGCCGACGCGATGATCGCATCGCGCCGCCGCATGCCGTGCATTTCACGCTGCTGGTTGGCGAACTCGACCAGAAGGATGCCGTGCTTGGTGATCAGGCCGATCAGCGTGATCAAGCCGACCTGGGTGTAGATGTTGAGCGTGCCGAGCCCGACATTAAGCGGCACGATCGCGCCGAAGATCGACAGCGGCACCGCCATCATGATGATCAGCGGATCGCGGAAACTTTCGAATTGCGCCGCCAGCACCAGATAGATGACGAGCACCGCCGCCGCGAAGGCGATGATGATCGTGTAGCCCTGTTCCTTCTCCTGCCGCGATTGACCGGTATAGTCGATGAAGAAGGTGTCGGGCAGGCTTTGCTTGGCAATGTCCTCGATCGCCTGTAGCCCATCCCCGGTGGTGATGCCGGGCCGCGGCAAGGCAGAGATCGTCGCCGAGTTGAGCTGGTTGAACTGCTCGATGGCGGCCGGCGACGCGTTGGTCGAGATCTTCACCACCGCCGAGAGCGGCACCATCTCGCCCGATACGCTGCGCACGAAATACTCGCCCAGTTTTTCAGGGTTGTCGCGAAAGCTCTGCGGCACCTGCGGGATGATGTCGTAGCTGTTGGATTCGCGGTCGAATTGCGCCACTTCGGCGCCACCGACCAGGAGCGTCAGCGTCCGGCCGATGTCGGCGATCGGCAGGTTGAGTGCCGCGGCGCGGTCGCGGTCGATCGTCACCGTCACTTGCGGCGCGTCGAAGGTCATCGAATTCTGCACGACGATGAAGCGGCCGGATGCCTGCGCCTTGTTCTTGATGTCTTCGGCCGCCTCGTACACCTGCGAGGCGTCGCCGGTCGAGCGCACGACCATCGTTATCGGCAGGCCGCCGCCGGAGCCGGGCAGCGTCGGCGGCGCGAAGACGAAAGCTTCGACGCCCGCCACCTTGCTCAGGCGGCCCGTAATGTCTTGCTGGATTTCCTTCGAGTTGCGCGTGCGGTCAGCCCAGTCCTTGAACGCAAAGCCGACGAAAGCGCTGTTCGTCTGGCCACCACCGAAGGCGACCGCCGAGAACTGTGCCCGCGTCTCAGGCAGATCCTTGACCAGGCCGAGTATCTGATTGACGTAGGTTTCGGTATAGTCCGACGTCGCGTACCGCGGCGCGGTCACCAGCGAAAGCAGGAAACCCTGGTCCTCTTCCGGCGCCAGTTCGCTCGCGGTCTTGGTGAACATGAAACCGGTCGTGGCGACCAGCGCGAGGACGATCATCAGCGTCACCGGGCGATAGTTCAACGAACCGGTGACGAGCCGCTCATAGATGTGTTCGACGCGCCCGAACGTATTGTCGACAATGCGCTGGAAGCGGCTGTGCGAGCCGGACCTCAGGATACGTGCCGACATCATCGGTGTGATGGTGAGGGCGACGACACCCGAAAGCACCACCGAGCCGGCAAGCGTCACCGCGAATTCGCGAAACAGTGCGCCTGTCAGGCCGCCGGTGAAGGCCAGCGGCGCGAACACGGCGGCCAATGTTATCGTCATGGCGACGACGGCGGACGAGATCTCGCGCATGCCGTTGAACGCCGCCTGCATCGGCGACAAGCCGTCTTCCTCCATGTGGCGGTGGATGTTTTCCACCACCACGATGGCATCGTCGACGACAAGTCCGATCGCCAGCACCATGGCCAGCAGCGACAAAAGATTGATCGAATAGCCCACCGAAAACAGCAGGAAACAGACGCCGATCAGCGACAGCGGAATGGTCACGATCGGCATCAGCACCGAGCGGAACGAGCCGAGGAAGAGCAGGATGACGACGATGACGATGGCGACCGCCTCGCCGATGGTCTTGAATACCTCCTCGATCGACGCGCTGATCTGCTCGGTGGAATCGTAGACGATCTCCATCGTCATGCCGAGCGGCAGCGTCTCCTGGATGGTCGGCACAATCTTGTGGATTGCCGCCGCAGTGGTCAGCGGATTGGCGGCCGGCGTCGGAAAGATAGCGAGAAAGATGCCGGGCTTGCCGTTGAAGCTGACCCTGGTGTCGGTGTTCGCCGCGGCGAGTTCGACGCGGGCCACGTCGCGCAATCTCACCACATTGCCGTCCTTCGACCGGAGTGGAAGGGCGGCGAAAGCCTCCGGGGTCTGCAGCGTAGAGCGAACGGTGATCGAAGAAACCACATATTCGTTTTCGGTGTCGCCGGGCGCGGAAAGGAAATTCGATTCGTTGATGGCGGCCAGCACTTCCGCCGCGGTCACGCCGCGCGCCGCCAGTTTGATCGGGTCGATCCAGACCCGCATCGAATATTCGGCTGCGCCGAAGATCTGCACGTCGGCGACGCCTTCGACCGTCGAGATACGCGGCCGCACGACGCGCTCGATGTATTCGGTGAGCTGTTCCGGCGTCATGTTCGGATTCTGCATCGAGATGTACATCATCGCGAACTGCTGGCCGGTGCCCTTGACAATCACCGGGTCTTTGGTTTCGTCCGGCAGATCGCCGCGAACGCTCTGCACCTTCGACAAGACTTCGTTCAGCGCGACGTCGGGGTCGGAGCCGAGCTTCATCTGCACTGTCACGGTGCTGGAGGACGGCCGGCTCGACGACGTGACATAATCGATGTTTTCGGTCGAAGCGACGGCACGCGCGATCGGCGCGGAAATGAACCCCTGGATCAGGTCGGCACTGGCGCCGGGATAGGCCGTGGTGATGGTGATGGCCGTTTCTTCAACCTCTGGATACTGCCGGATCGAAAGGTTGAAGATTCCCTGAAAACCCAGAAGCAGGATCATGCAGGCAAGCACGGTCGAAAGGACCGGGCGGCGGATGAAGAGGTCGGAAAAGCTCATTGCTGGGCTGCCTGCTGGTTCCCTGGCTTGCTCGGATCGATCGTGTTGTCGACGGCAACGGACATTCCGTTGGAGAGCCGGTTCTGGCCGGCGGTAACGACTTCGTCGCCGGGCGCGATGCCCTCCAGAATCTCGACCAGGCCGGCGTTGCGGCGGCCTGGCTTGACGAACACCTGGGCTAGCACGAGCTGCGGCTTCTGTTCTTCCGCTGCCGGCTTGGCTTCCTCTGCCGGTTTGGCTGGGGTAGCAGCCGGCTTTTCGTCGGGTTTTGCCGCGGGTGCTTCGGCTGCGGGCTTGGCAGCATCTGCAGCCGGCTTTTCTTCCGGCTTTGCCTCGGGTGCCGCGCCGTTGGCTTCGGCGGATTTGGCCGGGCGCACCACGAAGACGAAGTCGCCGTACAGGCTGGAAGTCAGCGCCGTCTGCGGCAGCGCCAGCACGTCGTTCTCCGCGGGCAGTTCGACGCGCACCTGGACGAACTGGCCGGGCGTCAGCTTGCCTTCGGGATTGCCGACCTCCGCCCTCACCGTCACCAGCCGGCTGGTCGGGTCGATCTTCGGATCGATGCCGCGGATGCTGCCGGTGAACGGCATGTCGCCGCCGCCGACGCCCAACCGCACCGTCTGTCCGATCTTCAGCTGCGGAAGCTGCTGCTCCGGTACGGTGAAATCGACACGCATCGTATCCATGTCCTGCAAGGTCACCACGGCGGTGCCGGGTGTGAGATACTGGCCAAGGTCGATTTTCGGAATACCGACGGTACCCTTGAAAGGGGCCGTCAACTGCTTTTGGTCGAGCACCGCTTGCAGCTTGTTTACCTGCGCGGCGGAGACCGATGCTGCTGCCTGCGCCGTGTCGAGCGTAGCATCGGTGCCCACCCCGCGCTTCTGCAGCTCAAGCGCGCGCATCAGCGTGGTCTGGTCGGATGTGGCTTGCGCCTTCGATGCCACGAGGTCGGCTCGCTCGACTTCATCGTCGAGTTGCAGCAGCACGGCGTTGGCGGCGACCTTCTGATTGGCATGGAACAGGATGTCCTTGACGATGCCCGCGGTTTCGACCGTGAGGTCGACACCGCGTACGGCACTGACAGTGCCGATCGCCTCGATGCCGGGCGTCCAGGACATCGGTTTGACGATGACCGTCGACACCGTCGCGGCCGGCGGCTTCATGGTGGCGAAGAACTGTTTGATCGCATTGTCGCGAAACAGGTTGAAGCCGACGATGCCGCCGCACACCAGCACGAGCAGAATGAAGGCGATGATGAAGCGCTTGATCACGAACAGTCCCTCGGCCACGGCCCAGCATAACGGTCGGATGAGCGGAACACATACCTGTGCCTGGTCCCAATTTCAAATGACGGCGATCTTACTGTACCGTCTGGACGGTCTTGTCAATTCCGCCTAAGCTAATGAATGGGGAACGCTTGATGAAGGCCCGCAGAGCAAATTCGCGCGAGAAGATCCTCGCCGCCGCCGCCGCCGTGGCGCGCGAGACGGGTCCTGGCAGCCTGTCGCTGGATGCGGTCGCCAGCCGTGCCGGCGTGTCGAAGGGCGGTCTTCTCTACAATTTCCCGACCAAGGCGAAATTGATGCAGGCGCTGGTGGAGGATTACCTGCGCGCCTTCGAGCAGGCCCTGGAGTCCGCCCGCACGGCCGGCGTCAACGGCGAAAGCCCGCTTGCAACTTACATCAAGCTGTCGGCCGAGCATGCCGAGGAATCGAAACCGTCGGCATCCTGGATATTTTCGGCGATTGCCGAGGATCCCGATTTCCTGACGCCGATAAAATCGTTCAGGCGGCAGCTATTCGAGCGGCTGAAGCAGGAGACGCCGAACCTCAAGGCGCTGCTGGTCTGCTATCTCGCCATCGAAGGGCTGCGCAGCATGAACCTGTTCGATTCGGACATTCTCTCCGCCGAAGAGCGCCGGCTGCTGATATCGACCCTGCTGGACATCGCGGAATAGTCGAACCGCCAATCTGCGGTTCTGAGGCCGATTAATGGCGGCGTTCGTTCACCCGTGTCAAAACACGGGCTGGTACGTCGAAACCACGCCATTCCGCTTTCCGAAAATCGGTTCCGATTTTCGGGCCGATGCGCTAGAGCCTTTCGGGATTGAACCGAGCTGCCTTCAACCCGGAAAGGCTCCCACCGCTGCCCATGCCCCATCTTCCCGAGCATCTTCTCACCGGCTACCGCAGTTTCATGAGCGGCCGCTATCTCACCGAAAGCGGCCGTTATCGCTCGCTGGCGCGAGAGGGCCAGGCACCGGAAACGATGATCGTCGCCTGCTGCGATTCGCGGGCCGCGCCCGAAGCGATCTTCGATGCCGGGCCGGGCGAGCTGTTCGTGCTGCGCAATGTCGGCAATCTGGTGCCACCCTATGCGCCAGACGATCAGTTCCACTCGACATCGGCGGCGCTCGAATTTGCCGTGCAGAGCCTCAAGGTCAAGAACATCGTGGTGATGGGCCACGGCCGCTGCGGCGGCATCCGCGCGGCACTCGACACCACGGCCGCACCCTTGTCGCCGGGCGATTTCATCGGCAAGTGGATGAGCCTGATCGCGCCCGCGGCCGAGACCGTATCGTCCAGCACCTTCATGACCGCGACCGAGCGCCAGACGGCGCTGGAGCGCATCTCGATCCGCTATTCCATCGCCAATCTGCGTACCTTCCCTTGTGTTTCGATCCTCGAAGGCAAGGGGCGACTGTCGCTGCACGGTGCCTGGTTCGATATTTCGACCGGCGAGCTTTGGGTGATGAACAAGGAAACCGGCGATTTCGAGCGGCCGGAGACGGAGTAGGAGACGAGGCATGGTGCGAGCTCGGATCGCGTTCGCGGCGGCGGCACTGCTGTGCCCGATAACTGTCGCCCGCGCCGATGATAGCGCGATCATCGACCGCTGGTATTCGGCACTACTGATCGCCGACCGCACCGAATTGTCGGACCTGCTCGCCGACAACGTCCGCATCAAGCTCGACGACCTCGGCGTCGTGCAAAGCAAGCAGGAATTCATCGCCTCGATCGCCGAGTGGCAGGGCGCCGTCGCCGGGGCCGAAATCCGCCACCGGATCGAGAAGACGGAGGGCGGCGTCACCACTGTGATCGCCTGCTATGATTTTCCCAGCAACGACATGCTGATGCAGGAGACCTTTGCAGTCGCCAACGACCAGATCACCGCCAGTTCGCAAGCCGCGATCGCCGAAAACTGCGACGGCTACTGACGAAATTTGGTCTTGAGCTTCTCGGGGGATAGGCGCTGGAATTGCCGGCGTCAATTCGGACCTGTCCACGTCACGTGGTTACGCAGGTGGGAACGCCAATGCGACAAGCCATGCGGTCAATCCACTCACAACGACGGTCGCGCCCTGCAAAAGTGCACTATTATCGGAATTCGAAATCTTATGTGTTGGAGGGCAATGATGGGCAAGCAATTCAATCTTTTCCTGTCGCACAGAGATGAAATCGTTTTCAACCATGCCTTGTCCAAGGGTGTTGAGAATATAGTATTCGTCAAGCCGTCCATCGAAGATGGCGATACCCCCATTTTTTGGGAGCCCATCCGAGAAGAAGAACGGTCTTTTAAAAACAGAAGAGTTCTGATATCGTTAAAGGATTTTTTAAACAACATAGTCCTTGAGCGTGACGCTGAAAATAGATGTTTGCAAGTTAGTTCAAGATTATCTCCGGTACTTGAATATGATATAAATCTGTGGCGCGGCGATGTAATGTTGCCTGGCAGAATGTACTATAGTTTAGACTGGGCGGAAGGCGATATGAGGAAAGCATACGACGCATACTTTAGTCGTGTTTTCAAGTTGTCTAAGTCTAACCTAAATAAAATTAGAAATAGTCACGGAAGCGTCATCTATCTCGGAAACGAAATGATGCCTGAATTTTACAACGAGACCATGGATTTTAGATTATTATAGATGGGAATTACCGTTACAGTGCACTTTTTGCTGCACTGCGCGCGAGTGGGCATCCTGGTTCGCATACGAGTCGTGGGCACGCATCGGCGTTAACCAGGCGTGCTGTTGCGCGCAACGGGCCGGCGCCTTACATCGGTGACGATCCGCTTCTCCCGCCCACCCAGCGAAAGTTTGCCCATGCCGTCAACCGTCGACCTCGCCGCCCATCCGCTGACCGCATGGCAAGGGCCGTTCGGCCTGCCCGATTTCACGCGCATCGGCGACGGCGATTTTTCTCCGGTCTTCGACGCGGCCCTGAAGGCGCATGAGGCCGAGATCGAGGCGATTGCCGGCAACACCGGGACGCCGACGATCGAAAACACGCTTGCCTCGCTCGAGCTTGCCGGCGAGGCGCTCGACCATGTCTCCTCGATCTTCTGGTGCCGCGCCGGCGCCCACACCAATGAGGCGATCCAGGCGCTGGAGCGCGACATCTCGCCAAAGATGTCGCGGCATTACTCGGCGATTTCGATGAACGAGCGACTGTTTGCCCGCATCGACGATCTCTATCAGCGCCGCGAGGCTTTGAAGCTCGATGCCGAAACGCTGCGGGTGCTGGAAAAGACCTGGAAAAACTTCGTCCGCTCCGGCGCCAGGCTCGACGCCGAAGGCAAGAAGCGGCTGGCCTCGATCAACGAGGAATTGTCGTCGCTCGGCACCAATTTCGGCCAGAACGTGCTTGCCGACGAGCGCGACTGGGCGTTGTTCCTCGACGAGGCCGACCTGGCCGGCCTGCCGGAATTCCTGAAAAGCTCGATGGCGGAAGCCGCCGAGATGTGCGGCCAGAAGGGCCGCTACGCCGTCACTTTGTCGCGTTCGATCTACGAGCCGTTCTCGACCTTCTCAGAACGCCGCGACCTGCGCGAGACGGCGTTCCGCGCCTTCATCATGCGTGGTCAGAATGGCGGCGCTACCGACAACACGGAAGTGGTGCGCGACATGCTGCGCCTGCGCGCCGAGAAGGCGAAGCTGCTCGGCTATGCTTCCTACGCCGCATTGAAGCTCGACGACACCATGGCCAAGACGCCGGAGGCGGTGCACGCGCTGCTCGATCCGGTCTGGGAAAAGGCGGTGGAAAAGGCCGCAAGCGACCAGGCCGAATTGCAGCGGCTGGCGGTCGAGGCCGGCAGCAACGAGAAATTCGCTGCCTGGGACTGGCGCTTCTATCAGGAGAAGCTGCGTGCAGAGAAATTCGCCTTCGACGAGGCCGAGCTGAAGCCGTATCTGCAGCTAGACCGCATCATCGACGCCTGTTTCGACGTGGCAACACGATTGTTCGGCATTTCTTTCGAAGAAAAGAAGGGCATTGCCACCTGGCATCCGGACGCTCGCGTTTTCGTCGTGAAGAATGCCGACGGCAGCGAGCGCGGCCTGTTCCTCGCCGACTATTTCGCGCGGCCTTCGAAGCGCTCCGGCGCCTGGATGAGCGCGCTGAAATCCGGCTACAAGCTTGGCGATGGCTCCAAGCCGGTCATCTACAACATCATGAATTTCGCCAAGCCGCCGGCCGGCGAGGCAGCCTTGCTGTCGGTCGACGAGGCCAAGACCCTGTTCCACGAATTCGGTCACGCGCTGCACGGCATGCTGACCGACGTTACCTGGCCATCGGTCGCTGGCACCTCGGTCAGCCGCGATTTCGTCGAGCTGCCCTCGCAGCTCTACGAACACTGGCTGACGGTGCCGGCGGTACTGGAAAAGCATGCGCTGCATGTCAAGACCGGCAAGCCGATGCCAAAGGCGCTGGTCGACAAGATGCTGGCGGCGCGCACCTTCGGCGCCGGCTTCGCCACGGTCGAGTTCACCGCCTCGGCCTTGGTCGACATGGCCTACCATGCGCGGTCGGATGCGGCGCAGGAGCCGCTTCGTTTCGAAGCCGAAACGCTCGAAAAACTCAACATGCCTGACACCATCGCCATGCGTCACCGCACCCCGCATTTCGGCCATATCTTCGCCGGCGATGGCTATTCTGCCGGCTATTACTCCTACATGTGGTCGGAAGTGCTTGACGCCGACGCGTTCGCCGCCTTCGAGGAAACAGGCGATCCCTTCAATCCGGCGCTGGCCGAGCGGCTGCGCAAGAACATCTACGCCGCCGGCGGTTCAAAGGACCCGGAAGAACTCTACACCGCCTTCCGCGGCAAGATGCCTTCCCCGGAAGCGATGATGGCCAAGCGCGGGCTGGTGTGATGCATGCCCGCTCTTGTCACCGTTCCTTTCCATCCTGATTGATGTCGGCTGTCATGGCGTCGGGTTGCGCACCGCCTGATCCGGTTTCCGCCGGTCCCGCTCGGCCCCGTTGGCCGTTCGCGTCGTTGAGGTGACTGCACTTAATGCGGTCTCCATCGTTCCGGCCGAAGGAGCCGCGTTCATGGCGGCGCTACGGGCTGTGCGGGGGTAGGCAACGACAGCTTGCCCGCTATGCTGATCGGCCGCTGCCGCATCCGGACCGCGCCTTGCGACGACTACTAGTGGCTCTGCACAGGGATTATGACTCGTTGGCGGTGGGCTTTGGATAGGATAGGCTTTGGCCAATTTGAGGCGGGCCTGTTCGGTCGAGAACATCCCGTTGATGCGGGCGCCGCTGGCGCCTCGCGGGTTTTCCCAAGCGGCGATCTCGGCAAACAGGCTGTCGCCACTTTCGATGCGGCGGTCGAGGCACTGGCTACGCAGGATGCCGATCTCGATCTCGACCATGTTGAGCCGGCTCACGTGTTTGGACGTGTCATGGAACTCCAGCCGTCGCAGGATGCGTCGCGCCTCTGACGCCGGCAGGGCCTGATAGAGCGCGGCGTGTGGGTCGGCAGACTAACGAGCACCACCCTGACGCGGTCGGCCTGGGGGTAATGAATATCGAGGAGGTCGCGCATGCAGTGGCAAAGTCTTGTGCTGCGCGCTCGGTGACCTTGACCTTATGCAAGGTCGGTGTCACCGCGCCTTCTGTCCATAAGATGGTGCTCATCCTCGAGCGGGCCGGATTGATCCGCAGGCGACCCGGCCTCGCGCGCAGCATTGAACTGCTCGTCGAACCCAATATCCTACCCACGCTACAACTATCGAACCCGCCGAATCCTCTGTGCAGAGTTACTAGACGGAATGCTGTAATATCAGGAGCACCCACTGCCAATGACCGAACAGGAAATGATTATCAACGCGTTGGGTGTCGCTCCCAGTGTTGACGTCGCGCTGGAAGCACGCCGGCGTATCGACTTTCTCGGCACGTATCTGCGTGCATCGGGCCTCAGCACCTATGTGCTGGGGATCAGCGGCGGGGTGGATTCACTCGCCGCGGCCCTTCTGGCTCAACGAGCCGTCGAAGAACTGCGAACGGCTGGATACGACGCCAAATTCCTGGCCGTTCGGCTCCCGTATGGCAACCAGGCCGACGAGAGCGACGCCCAGCGGGCTTTGGACACCATAGGGGCGGACGAAGTGTGCCGGGTCGACATCAAGCCGGCTGCCGACGCAATGCTGGATTCGATCAAGCGGGCTGGTGTCGAGTTCGGCGACGCCGGCCGCGAGGATTTCTTGCTTGGCAACATCAAGGCGCGTCAGCGCATGATTGCCCAGTTCGCGCTCGCCGGTGCCAGCCGAGGACTGGTCATCGGCACCGACCATGCGGCCGAGGCACTGATGGGCTTCTTCACCAAGTTCGGCGACGGCGCCGCCGATATCCTTCCTCTTTCGGGGCTAAACAAACGCAGGGTGCGAGCCTTGGCCGCGCATCTGGGCGCTCCGCCCGAACTCGTCGACAAGATCCCGACCGCCGACCTGGAGAACCTTGTCCCGCTTCGTCCTGACGAGGATGCATATGGCGTCACGTATGAACAAATCGACGATTTTCTCGAAGGCAAGGAAATCGACGAGGCCGCGCGAACGCGGATTCTTCATGTACATTCCAGCACGGCACATAAGCGCGCGCTTCCGGTGACAGCGATTGCGCTAACACTCTCGCCATGACGGCACGGGCAACAGTTCCATGATTCCGCTTCGTGGTCAGCGCCTCGTGGAGATTGCTTCCGCCATTTGGCAGCCGCGAGTCTCGCGCGACAGCTGTCCGTGCTCGGTCAGCTCCAAGCGGGCCCAGATCCTGCTCGCTGCCAATGCCGGCCTGGGCGACGGGCCATCGCCGCCACGGTGGTGGTCGGCGGCTCCACGGTCTACCGCACCAAGCGCTTCGTGGAGATAGGCCTGGAGGCGGCGCTCAGCGGATTGATCCGCAGGCAACCCGGCCTCGCGCGCAATATCGAACTGCTCGTCGAACCCGAAAGCCTACCCAGGCTACAGCTCAGCTAACCCATCAAATCCTCTGTGCAGAGGTACCAGGGCAATAAAACTCTCTGTCGCGAACTGGCAGCCCCGCCAACGGAAGGCGGGGCTGGTAAGTTGATTGTCCCGGCAAGCTTTT
Organism: Mesorhizobium sp. M1182; assembly: GCF_040318335.1. NCBI lineage: Bacteria > Pseudomonadati > Pseudomonadota > Alphaproteobacteria > Hyphomicrobiales > Phyllobacteriaceae > Mesorhizobium > Mesorhizobium sp. M1182. The sequence continues at coordinate 166,051 of NZ_JAMYMD010000011.1, read as the reverse complement.
TTGCCAGGGCGATTGGCCTAGGCAGGCACAAAGCCAAAATAGGCTTTGTAGGAAGCCCCATCGCCGGAAATCAGGGGCGTTTCCACCTTGAACCCAATCCCGCTGAAGGTGGTATTGTTCGTGCGTGCCGCGAGCAACACCATCTGTTTTGCGGAGATGGTTACTGTCGCGCTCCCGATCCTGTCATCGCCCCAATCGAAGAGATCGCTGATGGCGCCGCCGATCGATGGCATCAAGGATCCCAGGGCCGGGCCGGCTATCGCGGCAATGATAGGTCCTGCCACCGGAATGAGGCCCAAAGCGAGCGTGCCCGCCGTATGGACGCCCATGACGATCTTCTGCACCTCGTCCTTGTATTTGTTGGGGTCGCCAAAATCGTTTTCCATCAGCACCGTGCCGATATTGATGCCGTAAGGCTTGCCTCGATAGATTTCCATAAGGTCGGGTCTTGTATCTCCGGCATCGACGTCGCCATAGACCTGGCTGCGCTTGGTGTCGGCGATCTGTGGCGTTGTCACGCTGACGATGACATAGGGTTCGTCCGCACTCGATCCCTGATCCCAGTCGGTCTCGCCGAAGCAATGGAGGCCGGTATAGTGGACGACGACATCTCGAAGGTCGATCGCGCCGGTGTCGGGCCACCAGTATATGCCGCCGTTTTCAAACAGATTGGCACGGCCACCATCGGCAAATTCGGTCTCGTCGGTCGTGGGATATCCCAGATATGACTGTTCCCAGCCCAGGCTCTCCCACTTCTTGCGGATGTCACCGTACACCACGTTGGCTCCTGTGTTCGGTGTCCAGTAGATCGAGCCGGCATTGGCAAAATGGTTGTAGCGCCCGACGCCGTCGGGAGTTCCGGTTTCGTCGGTGACCGGATAGCCGAGAACCGAGCGCTCCCAGCCCATTGCTGCCCATTTGCCGCGAATTGCCCCCCAAATCGCTTGAGCACCGGTATTCGGTGTCCAGTAGATCGAAGCGGTATTGTTGTTGAAGTGATTGTATCGGCCGACGCCGTCGGGAGTTCCGGTTTCGTCGGTGCAGGGAATGCCCCACGCGAGACCGCCAAGCGCAATCCACTTCCTGTAGATTTCGCCATGGATCTCAAAGGCGTCGTGCATGGCATCGTTGTAACAAATGCATGAGCCGTTCTTGAGATACCAGGCTTTTCCAGTGTCCTTCCTGTCGATCTCGGCGAAGCCGGCGCCTCCAAGGGAGTTGTACTTTTGCTGTATGACAGCTTCGGGCGAGAGGAGCGACCAAGGCCCGATCCTGAGCTGGTCGGAAAGTCTTGTGGCTCCAGCCCGGATGGTGCCGGCACGCACTCTCGAAGTTGCTCTGGCAGTATACGGCATGACCTTTTCCTTCCTGTGAGTGTTGGTATCGGGGGCTTCAGGCCTCCGGCGATCGGTTTTGATCGACGAGCCGAGGTTCCCAGACCGCGACTTACGGACGGCTTACAGAGTTCCGAGCTGCGCCAGAGCAATTCCAGGAAAAGTGTGGAACGGTTTTCCGTCCGGAATTGCGCAAAAATAAAGAGATAGAGCGGTTCGGCGTTTCGGTGAAACGATGACCGGTCTAGAGAAGCGGGCGCACGAGCGAACGCAGCAAAGGCGAGGGCTCGTCATCGCCGGTCGAAGCGAGCGCGCGTTCATAGCGCCGGTAATCCTCGATGGCGCCGGCATGGTCGTTTCTGGAGAGGCTCTCCTGGATGAGCGTGCCATGGAGTTTGGCCGATTCCGGGTAGAAATCGAGCGCACGCCGGCACGCTTGGCGTGCCCGATCTGCGTTGCCTTGGCTCTGCCAGTGTTTGGCGACCCGCACGGCAAGCTCGACCAACCCGTCCCGCACCCGGTCGGCCGCGGCGTTCGACCAGGCGGGCGTCGGGCCATTCGAGAAAAGCGGGCCGACAAAGCCTTCCAGCAGTTTCTCCTGCTCCTCGATTGCGCTGTCTCTTTGGCCCGACAGAACGGGTTTCAGCCGGTCTTCCCAATCCTGCAGATCGATCCAGACCTTGTCGGCAGCGAGCCGCAAACGGCCCTCTCTCAGCGTTACGAGCTCGCCTTGCCCGAGCAATTTGCGCAGACGATGCAGCGCCTGCTCCAAGGCCGCTTTGGCCTGGTCGCCGTCGAGGTCGGGCCAGAGCCAATCCTGCAGGGTTTCCACCGAACAGACCTGATCCCTCGACAGGCAGATAATGCGCAATATGTCGAGAGCGCGGGTAGGTTTGGCACCGGGCGCGACCTCGGCACCATCGATCTCGAGGCGGAAGCCTCCCATCAAGTGGATCCTGAGCGGCCAAGGCCACTGGACGGGTCGGCCAGAGGGCGGGACCAGATATCGCGCCCGAACGACGCGGCGGCAGAGATCGACGTCGATCTTTCGCTCCAGCGCATCGGCGACCAGATCGGCCAATAGGTCCGGCAGGTTGAGCAGGATTGCGGAGGGGTTGACCTGGCGCAACACCTCCATGAATTCAGCCAGACGAGTGCCATAGGACGCGCCGCCTTTCCACTTCTGCTCCAGGGCCCGAGCGGCCAGAATGTTGAGCTCGACCCGCTGGCGAGGGCCGCCGCTCAGCCTTTCGACGATCTCCTGGAGTAGCGCAATGGCCTCCGCTGGACGCCGATCGGCCAGCAGGACCTGGTATTTGGTGACGTAATGCGGCCAGCGTTCGATCATCGGCTCATTCGCCCGCTCGATCGAATCCATGAAGGCATCGCAGTCGAGATAAGCCTTGACGAAGTCGCCGTTGCGCGTGTGCATCGCCGCGTGGCAGTCGGCGACTACAGCGACCTGGGTTGTGAACCTGCTGTCCGCGATCTCGCCCAGCCGAGAGACGAGCGCATTGAATTCCGAGAACCTGTTGTGAAGCTTCATCAGCAATTGAAGCTGATAGAGCGCGCTGAACTCGACGCCCCGCAAGGCGTGCTGCTCGCCTATCGCCGTTGCGCGTCGCAACGCATCCTCGGCCGAGGCATAGACAAAACCGCGCCGCGAATAGGGGAAGTAACGGCCGCTGGCCGAGCCAAAGGACACCAGCCACATGCCGAGCACCAGCGGCGGGATATCCGGATGTTCGAGATCGGCGGCAACGCTGTCCACGGCATTGGCAAAAATGTCGCGCTGCCCCGACGAGGTCGCGTAGTCGATGAGCGCTTCGCTTGCCAGCAGGCGCAACTCGACCGAATCCTCGATCGGCAGATGTGTCAGGCGCTGCTGGATATCATTCACGAGGCGCTTCGCGTCATGGGCGTCGAATTCGCCAGGTTCGGCGAAATCGACGGCCCGCAGGATGCCGAGCCTGACCATCATGAGTTCCTCCGGATCCAACTCCGGCAATCCCCTGGCAAGAAGCTGTGAGGCTCGGCGCGTCCAATCCGCCAGCCCCTCATGCGTACGCCAACTGGCGGTCTTGACTACGACCGCCCGCGCGACCGTCAGGCATTGGCCGCGCATGTCGGTGTTCTCGAATGCTTGCCATGCCTTGGAGAAGTGCGGTTCGGCCTTCGCATCGTCCGATGCGAAGGCGACGCCCAGCCAATAATGGACCCACCCGTCCATCTGGTCGGGGGGCAGCCTGTTGCACCATTCGACGAAGCTGGCCCTGCGCCCTTGCGTGAGAACGCCGTTAGCGCACTCCAGAATGAGCTGGCGTGCCAGCGGCCAGGCGCCCGCCTGCAACGCCAGCACGATTGCCGCGTCGGTTTTGTCTGCCTCGTGCAGGACCTTTGCTGCCTGCTCGCGCAGCCTGGAACGGTCCGCTTCCGTCACGCGCCGGTCCAGTAGGCCGGCAAGGTATTCGCGCAACAAGTCATGCAGCTGGAAGGCGGCGCCGCCCGGACCGTCGCGCGTGATCAGCAGCTGGCGATGCTGCAGCCGCACCAGCAGGCGAGCAGCCTGCGGCGAGCCCAGGAACGCATCGGCAAGCTCCGTGCTGATCTCCGGCAGAACGTTGAGCCTGATAAGCAGATCCTGGTCCTCCGGCGCGATGTCGCGCAGGAAATAACGTCCGACAATCTCCCGAAGGCCGGCGCCCCCGGCAAGGCCGGTCTGCGAAAGCGGGTAGTACATTCCGGCGTTGGCCAGCAGGAGAAGGCCCACCGCCCAGCCGCGCGCCTCCGAAATGTCGCCGACCTCGGACGGCGATTGCGAGCGGGCGGTGACGAGGTTGCGAGCCTCCCCAGGCGAAAACTCCAGCAGCGTTTGGTTGAGCACCGGCAACTGTCCCGACAGCACGAGGTCGGCGACGTCGCCCTCAGGCAGCATCCGCGATGTGCAGATGCAGCGGACAGTGTTGGGGCGTTCGCGCAACAGGATCGCCAGCGTCCGGCGAAAGCCTGGCGCATCGGCACGATGCAGATCGTCGAGGACCAGGATCGTGCCCGGATCAAGCCGCGAGAAATAGGTGCGGAAGAACAGCCGCGCGAAATCGTCGGAATTGTCGGCATATTCCGGACCAAAGACCGGCATGCCGGCATGCCTGCCGTCGAGCGACAGCGTCAGATAGTGGAAAAGGCGCGCAACGTCCTGGTCCTCGGTGTCGACCCGATACCAGTTGTACGCCGACTCGCCTTGCTTCAGCCCGCCTTGTTCCCGCCCGCCGTGTTCCAGAAAGTCGATCACCGCGGTGGTCTTGCCGTATCCACCAGGCGCCGCCAGCCAGCATGCACCGCTGTCGAGGGCCTGCGAAAGCAGCGCCACTACGCGCGGACGGCTGACAATTCCCACTGGCCGGGGTGCCGAGAGCTTTGCTATCTCGCGCGGCGCGTCCCGGAAGTATTTATCCATTGTGAGGACTCTCGCAGCGCAGTCGCCTCGCCAAAACAGGTAATCGGTTCGCCCGCAACAACAAATCGCCGGCCGGCGTTGTGCTCGCCTGACGTGCCGTTCTCGCCGGCAAGGTCGCGGTTATCCCTTGTGCGACATGATATGCGAAACCCCGACACTCACGTCGGCGGTGTGTCTTGCCATCACTGCGTTCATTCGCATTGCAATCGCCGCATAGCCGTTTCGTTCGTGGTCGGTAACTTCCGAGGGCTTGAAGAGCCAAGGAAGGGGTGCAACCTGCGCGTCGGCGAAATTGGCCGGCAGGTTCGATGGCAAGACCTTTTTCCCTAAAGGCAGCTCTAGCCCAAGGTCGCTAAATTCCTCCTCGAGACTGGCGTGCAGATGAGAAAGGACCACATAGATCGCCAGCTTTGATCTAGTCCTTTCTGTGTTGTTTTGATTGTACTCTTGAAGAACCTCATCGAACGATGGCGATACGACGCTTTCCGCAGCGGTAGCTCGTGTTGCAACAGCGCCGGCCAGGGCAGTCGCTGCCATTCCTGTAAGACCTACAAAATCACGCCTTGTCGTGCTGGTCATGGTGAATTCCCCTCGGTTTTGAAGACGGACCAAGTCTGGCAAGGACGAGGCGCAGTGGCAATAGGCCGCATAAGCTACTGGTGTAGAGGGTCTTTACGTCGCCGATGTGAATCCACCCATCCACCCGGCAACGATAGTGCCAAGCCGCCAGCAGGCCTGCAATGCGTTCGCGAGCTTCGTCTGAGAGACGCCGTGAATCCAAGGAGGACTTCCTTGGAATTCATCCAGGCAAGGGTTCGAGAAAAATCCGCTGGTGGAGCTGAGGAGGATCGAACTCCTGACCTCGTCATTGCGAACGACGCGCTCTCCCAGCTGAGCTACAGCCCCGTCCAGCGGATGGGGCTTTTATCGGCCGCTGCGGTTTCCTGTCAAGGCTGCGCTTGCTGCCGAAATGCCGTTCGGCCGTTCGTGCGCCCTCGCCCATGCGGCGGAAGACGGCTCTTGCCGCTTTCACCTACAGTGGCTACATGTCGGCAGCAATCGGAGACCGGCATGATCGCCCTCATTCAGACCATTGTCATGGCGCTTGACCTTTACTGGTGGATCATCATCGCCTCGGCGATATTTTCCTGGCTCTACGCCTTCAACGTCGTCAACTCTCGCAACCAGTTCGTCGACACCATCAGCAACATGCTCTATCGGCTGACCGAGCCGGCGCTTCGGCCGATCCGCCGCTTCATGCCCGACCTCGGCGGCATCGACATCTCGCCGATCATCCTGCTGCTGATCCTGTTCTTCATCCGGCAGTTCCTGCTCACCACCGTGCTTTCGCTGGTCGTCTGAGCCCAGGGCGTCCATGAGTGCGCCGTTCCGCACGCGCGCCGACGGCATCGACCTGTTTGTCCGGCTGACGCCGAAATCAGCGATGGACAGGCTGGAAGGCATCGAAACATCGGCGGATGGACGAAGCCATCTGAAGGCTCGCGTCCGCGCCGTGCCGGAAAACGGAGCCGCCAATCGAGCGCTGGAAAGGCTGGTAGCCAAGGCGCTTGGCGTGCCGGCATCGGGCGTCTCGATCGCTGCCGGCGGCACAGCTCGGCTGAAGACGCTGCGCGTGCTTGGCGATCCCGCGGCGCTGGCGAAACGCATCGATACGCTGGGCACACCTGCGCCATGATCTCGGCTGGCTCACTTACCCGCAAAAAAAGGCCGGGCTGCAAAGCCCGGCCAGATGTGAAGGTCGAAAACCTTCAGAGGGGAACGCGCCGGACGAATGGGAGGAAACATCCGACGCGCATTGCATATGGGTTGGCGTCGGCGACGTTTCAATGAGGTCGGAGGAAAGCTCAATGACCACTACTCGAGTCCTATTCTTCGATGTTCTGGGAACCGTCGTTGATTGGCGCAGCGGTATCGCAAGGGAGGCCGGCGCCTTCCTCGCGCGAGTTGGTGCAGAGCAGGTCGATCCCGGTGAATTCGCCGATGCGTGGGCGTCGCGCTATGACGCCTCGACCGAGGCGGTGCGGACGGGGCAGCGGCCTTTCGTGTCACTTGACGTAATCAACAGGGAGAATCTGGACGCCACCCTCGTCCAGTTCGGGCTGGCCCCATCCGAGCTGCCGACCGCCGAACTTGAGGAACTCAACCTCGCCTGGCACCGGCTGGAGCCGTGGCCCGATTCGCTGAAAGGCCTTGCGAGGCTAAAGGAACGCTTCATCATCGTGCCCTTGTCAGGGGCCAATACCCGGCTGTTGCTGGATATGGCCAAGCGCGCCGGCCTGCCTTGGGACACCGTCCTTGGCTCGGATGTGTTCGGCACCTACAAGCCTGCGCCGCAGGCTTATCTCCGCGCAGTGGAGATCCTGGAGGTGCGACCTGCGGAGGCCGTGTTGGTCGCCGCGCATAATGACGACCTGGCTGCGGCACGAAGGTGCGGTATCGGAACCGCCTTTGTTGCTCGGCCAAAAGAGCATGGCCCGGCGCAGACGACCGATCTCTCGCCTCTTGAGAACTGGGACTTTGTGGCCGACGACCTTGTCCATCTCGCCCAAGTCCTCCCGTAGGCAGAGGCCAGCAACCTAAGCGATGTCGTCGCGAATGCAGGCCTTCAGATGGCCGTCGGCTGTCGCCCTCAGTGGCGGTACAGCCCCGGCGCAAGCCTCCAGCGCGAACGGGCAACGGGTCCGGAAAACGCAGCCCGACGGCGGGTTTGCCGGGCTTGGAATATCGCCCTTGAGCACTTGTCGGTCTTGCCTGGCCAGCGGATCGAGCGACGGAATGGCCGACAGCAGCGCGCGCGTGTAGGGATGCTGCGGCCGGGCATAAAGCTCGGCCGCCGGCGCAATCTCCATGATGCGCCCGAGATAGAGCACGATGACCGTGTCGCAGATGTACTCGACGACGGCCAGATCGTGCGAAATGAACAGCATAGTCAGGCCGAGCCGGAGCTGCAGGTCGCGCAACAAATTGATGATTTGCGCCTGGATCGAGACGTCGAGTGCCGAGACCGGCTCGTCGGCAACGATGAATTCCGGCTCGAGCGTCAGCGCCCGGGCGATGCCGATGCGCTGGCGCTGGCCGCCCGAAAATTCATGGGCGTAGCGGTCATAGGCGTCGACCGGCAACTCGACCGCGGCAAGTGCCTTCTCGGCCTTCGCCCGCCGCTCGGACTTCTTGCCGATGCCTTGAATGTCCAGGCCTTCGGTGAGGATCTGCCCTATCGTCATGCGCGGCGACAGGCTGGCGAAGGGATCCTGGAAAATATACTGCATCTTGCGGCGCTGGCGGCGCAACTGGGCGGCACCCAGCCTGGTGATGTCGGTGCCGTCATAGTTGATTTGGCCGGATGTCGGCTCGATCAGACGCAGCACCGAGCGGCCGATCGTCGTCTTGCCGGACCCGGATTCGCCGACCAGGCCGACCACCTGGCCACGCCTGACATCGAAGGAAATGTCCTCCAGCGCCCTGACCACCGGGCCACGCGAGAACGCTGTCGGCGCAAAATGCTTGGTCAGGTTTTTGACAGCGAGGAAAGGGGCGTCGGCCATCAGAGCTCCTCCCAACGCAGGCAGCGGCTTTGCTGGGTCGGCGTCGCCCCAAACAATGGCGGGACCGCGGCGCGGCAGGCAGCGATAGCCATCGGGCAACGCGGCGCGAAGGAACAGCCCTTGGGCAGCAAGGCGAGCGACGGAACATTTCCGGCAATGGTCGGCAGCGGCGTTCCCGCCGCCTTCAGCGCCGTGGCCTGGCCGAGCCGCGGCACCGAGCGCATCAACCCTGCCGTATAGGGATGACGCGGACGGGTGAACACTTCGCTCACCGGACCTGTTTCGACGATACGCCCGGCATACATCACCGCCACCCGGTCGGCGATTTCGGCGACGACGCCGAGATTGTGGGTGACGAACAGGATGCCCATGCCGCGCTGCGCCTGCAGGTCGGCCAAAAGATCGAGGATCTGGGCCTGGATGGTGACGTCCAATGCGGTTGTCGGCTCGTCGGCGATCAGCAAACCAGGATCGCAGGACAGGGCCATGGCAATGGTGGCACGCTGGCGCATCCCGCCCGAAAGTTCGTGTGGATATTGCCGCGCCCGCCGCTTCGGATCGGGAATGCCGACCCGTTCCAGCAGCCGCACCGCGTCTGCTTCTGCCTCGCGGTGCGATTTGCCGAGATGGATGCGGATCGGTTCGGCGATCTGCTCGCCGATCGTGTAGACCGGGTTGAGGCTGGTCATCGGCTCCTGGAACACCATGCCGATCTCATTGCCGCGTATCTTGCGCAGCGACTCGGCATCGAGGCTGGTCAGCTCGGTAACCGTGCCGTTCTTGCGCCGCAGCGCGATCGACCCCTCGGCGATATGTCCGACCCTCTTTGGCAACAGGCCGATGATCGACAGGCTGGTGACAGATTTGCCGGACCCGGATTCGCCGACAAGCGCCACCGTCTCGCCGGAGCCGATCGTCAGGTCGACATCCCTTACCGCCGCGATGTCGCGCCCCGCGATGCGGAACACCGCGCGCAGGCCGGAAATCGAGAGGATCGGCATGGCGCTCAGCGGAGCAGCCCCACATCGCGAAGGATCATGTCGATCTTTGCGGTTTCCTCGTCGTTCAGGCTGCGCTGCGGCCGCGCCATGGTGTTCGACGCGATGATGCCGAGGCTCTTCATCGCCGCCTTGAAGGCGCCGACGCCGGCCGAGCCGGCGCTGGTCCTGCCGAGCGAGATCCAGACGATCTCGAACAGTTTCAGCAACCGCTCCTGCTCCACGCGGGCTTCGGCATGCTGGCCCGCCTGCGTCAGCTTCCACAGCCTGACATAACCATGCGGGTCGACATTGGCGAGCCCCGGCACGACGCCATGCGCACCCATCGCCAGCACGCTGTCGACCAGGATCTCGGAGCCGGTCATGCCGAAGAAGCCGGGGGCGTCGGCCATGTCCTTGAGCACGTAACGCAGATTGCCGTCGTCGCCGCTGGAATCCTTGATGCCCGCGATGGCGCCTTCCCTGGCGAGGCCGACCGTGGTCTTGCGCTCCAGCTTGACGTGGACGCAGACCGGGATGTCGTAGGCGATGACCGGAATGTCGATCGCATCCTTGATATAGCGGAAGTGGTCGCCGATCTCCGGCTGGCTGGTGCGGGTATAAAACGGCGCGGTGACGACGATGGCGTCGGCGCCGGCCGATCTGGCGATCCGGGCGTGGTTGATGACGCGGTCGGTCGTCGGGTCGATGACCCCGGCGAAGATCGGAACCCGGCCGTTATTGACCTTGACCGCGTGCTCGAGGACGGCCCTGCGGCCCGCCTCGTCGTGGAAGACCACCTCGCTGGTCGAGCCGAGCACGAACAGCCCGTGAACACCGCCGTCGAGCAGGTTCTCGATGGTGCGGGTGAACGACGGAAAGTCGATGCTGAAATCGGCATTGAGCGGGGTGACGACAGGTGGCACGACGCCGGTAAACAGGGGCATTTTGATAAACCTTTGAGGTCAGTTGAGATCGGAGCGGGGGTCGAATGCGTCGCGCAGGCCGTCGCCGATGAAATTGATGGCGAGCACGGTGAGCACCAGTGCGGCGCCCGGGAACATCCATTGCCAGGGGTAATTTTCAAGCACCACGGTGGAGCGGGCGAGATTGAGCATGTTGCCCCAGCTGGCTTCGGGCGGTGCGATGCCGAGGCCGAGGAAGGACAGGCCGGCCTCGAGCAGGATGGCGTTGGCGATCTGCAAGGTGGCGTAGACGACCAGGATATCGATGCAATTGGGCAGGCCATGCCGGAACAGCAGATGCGGCAGCCCCGCGCCCATGCCGCGGGCGGCAACGACGAAATCGCGCTCGCGCAGTTCGAGCAGCCGGGCGCGCACCATGCGCGACAGCACCGGCCAGGAGAGCAGCGAGATCACCAGGATGGTCGGGGCGATGCCGGTGCCGGCGATCGAAGCCAGCACCAGCAGGAAGATCACCGGCGGCAGCGTCATCGCCAGGTCGACCAGGCGCATCACCGTGCCGTCGACAAGACGCCCGCCAAAGCTGGCGACGGCGCCGACCAGGAAGCCGATGACGGTCGATATGGCGACCGAGCAGACGGCGACCAGCAGTGAGATCCGTCCGCCTTGCAGCAGCCGGGCCATGACGTCGCGCCCGACACCGTCGCTGCCCAGCCAATGAATGGCCGACGGCGCCTTGTTCATTGCTCGGAGGTCGATGGTGTTAGGACCGAACGGCCACCACAAAGGATACGTCGAAACCGCCAGCAGGATCGGGATGACGATCAAAAGCCCGGCACGCGCCGCGCGGTTTTCAAAAAAGCGGTCGAGCGCGCGGCGAAGCGGGCCTTTGGTTTGCGGCACGGCTGTCGGGTCAACTGTAGGATCTGGCGCCGTGATTGCCATCATGCCACCTGAATGCGCGGGTCGACGACGGCATAAACGACGTCGGTCAAGAGGTTGACCAGGATGACGCAAACGCCGATCACCAGGGTAGCGCCCATGATCACCGGGTAATCGCGGGTGCCGACGGCATTGACCAGAAGCAGTCCCATGCCCGGCCAATTGAACACGCTTTCCAGGAAGATAGCGCCGCCGATGGCGATGCCGACAGTCGAGCCGATCAAGGTAATGACCGGCAAGAGCGCATTGCGGGTCGCGTGCTTGATGATCACCCAGAACTCGCGCACGCCCTTGGCACGCGCCGTCCGCACGTAATCCTGGTTGAGCACTTCCAGCAGCGAGGCGCGCATGTAACGCATGATCAGCGCGGCATGGCCGACGGACAGCAGGCAGGCGGGCAGGACGAGGTGCGCAAGCACATCCGTCGCCGAGAACGGCGCACCCGCGGTCTGCATGCCGCCGGACGGCGCCCAGCGCAGCAGCACCGAGAAGAAATAGAGACCGAGCAGCGCTGTCAGAAAAGCCGGGCTGGAGATACCGATAAACGACAGCACCGACAGCGCGATGTCGGATGGTTCGTTACGGCGCACCGCGCTGAAAATGCCGGCGGAAATGCCGAGCACGATGGCGATCGCCAGGCCCGTACCCATCAGGAGCGCCGTCGGGCCGATGCGTTCCATGACCAGTGGCAGCACGGCAACGCCGCTGCGCTGGATCGAATAGCCGAAGTCACCGCTCAGCGCCGCGCGCAGCCAGGCGAGATACTGCACGGGAAGCGGCCGATCGAGTCCGAGCCGTTCGCGCAGGCCCTCGAGGTCGGAAGCCGACATGGGGACCGATGGGTTGATATAGGCGTCGATCGGATCGCCCGGCGCCAGCCGCAACAGGATGAAGATGAGGACGCTGAGCGCGACCAGCATCAGCAATCCTGTGGCGCTGCGGCGGGCGATGAAGCTCAACATCGGCTTTCCGTGGCGGTGGCAGGCGGCGCCAAAGTGGTCCCGCCTGCTCGCTTGCTTGCGGGTTTCTTACTGGATGTCCCAGCGCTCGGGGTGAGCTGCGTAGGGGCCGCCGCCCGGCGCCGGCGTCCAGACGAAGTCATGCAGCTTGTTGGAGGCTACGCCATAGCGGTTGGCCACCCACAACGTCGCCCAGGGTAGCTCCTTGTTCATGACCTTGCAGACCCCCTGCCAGGATTGATCGAGCTTGGCCGGATCGGTTTGGCCTAGCGCGGCGTCCAATGCGGTGCTCAGATCGTCGAACTCGATGCGCATGGTGTTGAAGCCTGCCGGCGGGATCTGCGACTTGTTGAGGCCGGGATTGAGGCCGGCCGGGTTGGGGCCGTTCTGCAGGCCGGCATAGACCATCGGAAAGGCGTTCCAGTCCGGCGTGCCTTGCTTGTAGACGATGCCGTTGTAGGTCGGCGTATCGACGACCCGCGGCACCACATTGATGCCGACCTCGGCCAGCATCGACTGGACAGCGGCCATCACATTGGCCGCTTGCGGCGAGCCGTAATAGGTCAGCAAGGTGATCGGCTTGTCGCCGTTGATCTTGTCCCAGCCGGCCTCGCTCAGCAGCGCCTTGGCCTTTGCCGGATCGTAGGCATAGGGTTCGAGGCCTGCGGGAACGAGATGCGGCGCGACATAGCCGCAATTGGCTGGCTCGGCGGCACCGCCGTAGAGGCTGTCGATGATGGCGTTGCGATCGATCGCGTACATGATCGCCTGGCGGACACGGATATCCCTAAACAGGTCGACCTTCTGGTTCAGGCCGATATAGTTGACCACGTACGAGGCACCTTCGATCACCTTGAAATTGCTGTCGCTCTTGAACGATGCCGCATCGTCGGGCTCGACATAAGTGAACTGGATTTCGCCGGCACGGAGCGCGGCAACGGCCGCCGCCGGCGACTCGAAATAGCGGTTGATGAGCACGTCTACCTTCGGCTTGCCGCCGCGATAATCGTCATCGGCTGCCAGTTCGACATATTGGTCGGTCACGTAGCGCTTGAACTTGAACGGGCCGGTGCCGACCGGAGTGGTCGACCACCAGGTGCTTGTCGCCAGCGATTCCGGCGGCAGAGCGGCCAGGGCATGCTCCGGCAGGATCATCAGCTGCGAGAGGATGGATAGAAACGAGCCGTTCGGTTTCGATAGCTTCACCACTGCGGTGTGGTCATCCGGGGCATCGACCGAGGCGATGTTGGCGAGGCGGGCCGCAAACAGGCTGCCGGAGGCCTTGTTCTTGGCAAGCTCGAGGGTGAACTTGACGTCCTTCGAGGTGAACGGTTTGCCGTCATGCCAGGTCTCGTTGACCAGGTTGAACGTATAGCTCAGCTGGTCGTCGCTGATCTTGTAGTCCTTGGCGAGGTCGCCTTCGATCTCGGTCAGTCCGGCATTGTAGATGACCAGCGGTTCAAAATAGGTGCTGAGCCAGGTGTAGCCGCCGGTCGCGACCAGCGGGTTGAAGTTCTTGGGAAAACCGCCGGGGCCGACGTCGAAGCCGCCCGCAATGGTCTTGGCGCTTTGTGCCTGGACACTGGTCAATGGGGCAATGCTGGCGAGCAGCAGCCCGGCGACTGAGAATGCGATGGTCCTGATGCGCATGGTTTCCTCCCTTGGCATAGTCAGGTTGTTCTTCAGCTTGCTCGGTTTTTGGCGATAACCTGCTGGATCCCCCGGTAATGGTCATCGAGCCGCCGACGCGCCTGCTCGACATCCTTGGCGGCGACAGCCTCGACGATCTCGTGATGGTCGCGCCATGTCGCCAGCGGCGTCGGATTGTCGAGATTGGTGAAATTCGAGGCCTTGTTGAACGCCATCCAGAAGATGTCGATCAGCGCGCTCAGCATGCGATTGTTCTGGCAGCGGAACAGCAGCTGATGGAATTGCTGGTCCTCTTCGGCGAAGCTCTCATGGCGCTCGGCACGTTGCCGCATGCGCTCGGTCAACTGGCGCAGCGCTTCGATATCTTCGGCGCTGATCATCTCGATCGTCTTGGCGATGAGGCCGGTTTCCAGCACGCGACGGATTTCGCGCAGCTCTTCGACGTCGCGCAGCGAATCCTGCAAACCGTAGGCCAGGTTGTCCAGCAGCGGCTTGAACGAGAACTCCTTGACGAACACGCCGATGCCGCGCCGTGTCTCCAGGATGCCAATCGATTCCAGCGCCTTGATGGCCTCCCGCACGGAGTTGCGGCCGACGCCGAGCCGCTGCGCCAGAAACGTCTCCGGCGGCAAGGGATCGCCGGCCTTGAGCTGGTTGCTTTCGATATAGGCCCTGAGGCTTTCCTGCACGGTGACGTGCAGCAGCGGTGGTCTGCTCAACGGTTCGATCGACTTCAGTTCCGCCATCCCACTGCTTTCATCATCCGCTGAAGCTTGCCCGCCGCTTGTCGTATAGCCACTTGTAGGATATCCTGCAAGCCCATAGCAAACGTGCTGCCTCCGAATGAAGATTATCCTCGCCGGCTCGAGCCACTGGCACGCCGAAATGCACCTCGACGCCGCACGCTTTTACGGTGCGGAGATCGCCGGTATCTGGGACGAGAATCCTGGCCAAGCGCATGCGTTCGCCGCGCACCACGACCTGCCGTTTATCGAAGATTTCAAGGAGATACTCTCCAGCCCGCCGGATGTGATCCTGTTGATGGGGCACCCTTCGATGGTGCCGGCGCGGGCACGTGCGATCATCGCGGCAAGGGTACCGCTGATCCTGGAGAAGCCGGCGGCCAGCCATACGAGGGAACTGATGGCGCTGCGCGACCTCGCCAGGCAGTACCAGGCTTTTGTCGCTGTTCCCCTGCCCAACCGTTTCGGGCCGGCCGTTGCCGGCCTTGAACGGCTGCGCCGGCAAGGTCGCGCCGGCCCCGTGGCGCATTGCCAGTTCCGGCTGGTCAACGGCCCGCCGCAACGCTACATCGCCGACGGTGTCGCCTGGGTGCTCGACCCGGCGGTTGGTGGCGGGGGTGCGTTGAGGAATCTCGGCATACACGGCGTCGACGCGGCACTCAGCCTGGCAACCGGCAAGCTCGGCCTGAAAAGCGTTTCGATCGCGAACCGCATCCATCCCGGCCCGGTCGAGGATCACGCACTTCTGGTGCTGGAAGACGAGGCCGGCGCGCTGTTCATCGTCGAGGCCGGTTACACCTTTGCTTCGATGCGCCCCGGCGGTGACTTCGAGTGGCGCATCGTCAGTGCCAATGCCACCCTCATCGATCATGGCGACCATGTTATCTGCGCAACGCTCGACGACGCGGCAATCGTCGACTTGCCGGTCGAACTGCCGGCGACGCGCTATCGTCTGTTCATGCGCGATACGCTTGACCGGCTGGCCAGAAAGGCGCCTCCGCCGGTGTCCATCGAAGATTATGTTGCGGCGATGTCGCTGATCGACGCCGCCTATCAAAAGGCAGGACCATGATTGGAATAGGAATTATCGGCGCCGGCGATTTCGGCGCAGCCCATGCGCGGGCAATCCCTGAGGCTGGCGGCATTCGCCTCGTCGCCGCCTCTCGAGGAAATGCCGACGCACTGCAGCAATTCACCGCTGAACATGGCGGCCGCGGCTACGCGGACTGGCGAAGGCTGCTGGACGACAAGGAGGTCGATGCGGTCCTCATTGCCAGCCCGCACCATCTCCATGCCGAAATGGCCATCGGCGCGGCAAAGGCCGGCAAGCATATCCTGCTCGAAAAACCGATGGCGCCGACGGTGGCTGCCTGCGATGCGATCAACGCCGCCGTGGCCAAGGGTGGCGTCAAGCTGATGGTCGCCCACCTCATGCATTTCGCCCTGCCCTGCATGGCGGCCAGGCAAATTCTGGAGGAAGGCGAGCTCGGCCGGCCGCTCGCCGGATCGAGCTGGATCATCAAGCTGTGGATGGAGCACAATCGCCGCGACTGGCATCTGCGCAAGGCGACCGGCGGCGGCATGCTGTTGACGGCCGGCATCCACGCGGTCGATCGCCTGGTCTGGCTGATGGATGACGATGTCGTGTCGGTGAGCGGCATGCTCGGCGCCAAGTTCCATGACCAGGAAGCAGACGACAGCGCTCTGCTCGGATTGCGCTTCGCCGGCGGCGGCATCGGCCAGGTGCAGAGCGTCGGCTATCGCACCGGCGCCACCACCTATGCCATGGATCTGGTCTGCGAGCGGGGAACGCTGCGCATCGACATGGACCGCGGCACCATGCTTGGCCGCGAGACGGTCTGGACCGAGCTGCCCGGTTCCTTTGAGCCGAACTGGATGCATAACGCGCTGGTGCGCGAATGGAGCGCAATGCGCGATGCCATTGCCGATGACACGCCGGTGCCGGTCGACGGCATCTATGCGCGCAAGATCATCGCCATTGTCGAGGCTGCCTTTGCGTCGAACGAAACCCGCCGCGAACACGAGATCGCCGGTGGACGCTGACCTCGACGACCATCTGGCCCGCTTGCCCGCACACGCACCGCGCGGCATTTGGGGCGCGGTGATGCTGGCCATCGACGATCGCGGAGCGATCGACTGGCAGGCGACGGAAGAGACGATCGCCCGGCTCTGCGCCTCAGGCGTCGACGGCGTCTATTCCAATGGAACGGCCTGCGAATTCCATTGCCAGACCGAGCCCGAATTCGACCGGCTTTGTGAGTTGGTCGCAGCCATAGCCGGCCGCGCGCGCCTTCCTTTCCAGATCGGCATCAGCCAGTCCAATCCGCGCGTCGCGCTGGAGCGACTGACGCGGGTCGCCGGACTTCGCCCGACGGCGGCTCAATTCACGCTGCCCGACTGGTGGCCGCCCAGTGACGACGAGATCATGCGTTTTGCCGGCGGCCTCTGCGAGGCCGCGCCCGAAACGCCGCTGGTGCTCTATAACCCGCCGCACGCCAAGCGCCGCCTGACGCTCGACGGCATCGCCAGTCTGCGTGCGGCCGTGCCATCGCTGGTCGGCGCCAAGCTGCCGGGCGGCGACGCCGGCTGGTATGCCGACACGCGCCGCAGACTGGACGGATTTTCCGTCTTCGTCCCCGGCCACACGCTGGCAACAGGCTATGCCGGGGGAGCCCATGGCAGCTACTCCAACGTTGCCTGCCTCAACCCGAAGGGCGCGGTGCAGTGGTGGCAGATGATCCGCACCGACATGGCCGCAGCTGCCGAACTCGAGGCCCGCATACAGGCCTTCCTGGCCGTACATGTCCTACCGTTTCGCACCCGTTACAATGTCGGTGATGCAGCGCTCGATAAGGCGATGGCGGCGGCTGGCGGCTGGGCGCCGCTCGGGCCGCGATTGCTCTGGCCCTACAGCTCCGTTCCCGATCAGGAAATACCGACGCTGGCCAGGGCGGCTCACGCGGCTTTCCCGGAATGGTGATAGACCCGTCACCAAGGCGCGGGACGACGGTTCAGCAGCCGGCTCGCGCGCCCTGTGTCGCGCGTGACACAAACGCCCCCGGCTGAGGGACATCGGCCTCGCGCCGTGCCAGTGAATTGCGCAAGAGCGCGATCGCCTCGCGGCCGGCGGTCGCAATCTCGCGTGGCCTGTCGACGCCGACGATCATGAACTCCTTGATCCCCAAAGCGGCGTAGGAAAGCAGCGACAGCGCGACCTGCGCCGGCGGCCCGGCAAGTTCGAGCGCCTTCTGGCAGGAAGCGGCCGATTTGTCTTCCGAACGGATTCGGACGGGAAGCGCGAAACGCAGCTTGCCGGCCCGGCCGTGTTCGGCAGCAGCGCCGCGTACGCGCTCCATTGACTGGCGAATTTCTGCAAGCGAGCCAGGCGCCAGCTCGAACACGTCCGCATGCCTGCCCGCGACCCTGAGCGCAGTGCCCGACTGCCCGCCCATGCGGATGGTCACATCGGCACCATGCGGCCCCTTGCGCGGCACATAGCCGCCTTTGATGCTGTAAAAGGTGCCTTCATGGTCGAACGGCCTGTCGTTCGACCACAACCGCTTCAGCAGCACCAGATATTCATCGATGCGTTGCCAGACCACCGTATGGCCGGCCGGACGTGCCTCGGCATCGTCGTCGCTCAGCGGCTCGCTGAGCATCCTGAGCGACAGCCGGCCACCGCTTCTCGCGTCGAGGGCAGCGAGTTGTCGCGCCGCCACGGTTGGTTCGATCACGCCTGCCCAATGCGTGAGCACGACCTCCAGGGACGAGGTCCGGTCCAGCGTCTGGGCGGCAAGGTCCATATTGGTCAGCAGCCCGGCCTGGTCGTCGATGACGATCCTCTGGAATCCAGCATCCTCGATCAGTGACAGCTTCGTCGCGGTCTCGACAAAGTCATAGAAAAAGCTGGCGTCGGCAGCGTGGATCTTACCGGGAACATGCGTGAACTCGATCGGCATTGCCATCTCCTCCATCACGTTGGAATCAGGGCGCGCAAATGCACACCGGCATTCGGTTCATCAACTCCGGAATTTCTGCAAACGGCACGCCGCTATCCCGAGGAAGCCTCGATGATCAGAGCCTTGACAATCAGGGGATCAGCCCCAGTACCACTGCCCCGGTGAATACAAACGCAAGGGCAAAGACGAGATAGGCGAAAGCACCGGCATAGGCCGGCCGCCACACCTGGTCGGAACCCAGCCTTTGGCCTTTGCGGGCAGT
Organism: Mesorhizobium sp. M1182; assembly: GCF_040318335.1. NCBI lineage: Bacteria > Pseudomonadati > Pseudomonadota > Alphaproteobacteria > Hyphomicrobiales > Phyllobacteriaceae > Mesorhizobium > Mesorhizobium sp. M1182. Next base: position 147,258 of record NZ_JAMYMD010000011.1, on the reverse strand, counting down.
CTGAGCGTTCTGGCTATAGGACATATCGACCTCCGTCTCGGCGCTTAATCTATAAAATCAGTAGACTTTGTCGAGTGCTATTTTCGCGCGATCCTTAGAACAATTTTCTCCAAACGGCGGACAAGTTAGTGCTTTTACTGCTTAGCGCTGCCTTTTGCGGCATGCCGGGGTGACGGCAGGAAACGTCAGGTCCATGTGTCTGTGGCTCCTTGGCCATCCAATGGATGAGGGATAGCATCGCTTCAGCGGAAAGCCGCGACGTCACGGCAAGGCAGCAGGGAGCAAACCATGGGGACAAGACTGGCCGGCAAGGTCGCCATCATTTCGGGTGGCGCGACAGGAATGGGCGGTGCGGCCTCGGAGCTTTTCGCGGCCGAGGGCGCCAAGGTGGCGATCGTCGACCGCAACGGCGAAGCGGCGGCGGCTACCGCGGCGGCAATCAGGCAACGCGGCCATGTCGCCGAGCACTGGGTCGCTGACGTATCGGATGAGGCGCAGGTCGAAACGGCGGTGAAGGGCGCGACGGAAAAATTCGGCCCGGTCACGGTTCTGTTCAACCATGCCGGCACCCTCGTCATCAAACCCTTCCTGGAGACCACGCTGCAGGAATGGGACTGGCTGCATGCCGTCAATGTGCGTTCGATGTTCCTGATGACGCGTGCTGTGCTGCCCGGCATGATCGCCGCCGGCGGCGGTTCCATCGTCTGCACCTCGTCGATCTCGGCGGTGGCGGCGACGCCGATGGAGGTGCTTTACGACACCACCAAGGGCGCCTGCCATATGTTCGCGCGTGCCATCGCCGTCGAGTTCCGCGACCGCAACATCCGCTGCAATGCGGTCTGTCCAGGCTTCATCAGGACACCGCATGGCCTGCGCGAGGTCGCCGATCTCGACAAACTCGGCGTCGATGTCTCCGACGCGGCAATGGCGGCGCAGCAAGGGCGGATCGGCGAGCCGGAAGAGGTCGCGAAGGCAGCCCTGTTCCTGGCCAGCGACGAGGCCAGCTTCGTCAACGGCGCCCATCTGTTCGTCGATAACGGCTTCACCGCGATGTGAAAGGCGAAGCGCCGCTACCGCTCTTCGCGCCGGAACGGCTTGAGCAGCGCCGACGGGGCCACCGCATTGCGCGACATCACCGCCATAGCGACGATGGTGAAGATGAACGGCAGCATCAGGAAGGCCTCGTAGGGGATATGGCCAAGCCCGCTCGCCTGCATGCGCAACTGCAAGGCGTCGACGAAGGCAAACAGCAGTGCAGCACCTGCCGATCGCCACGGATCCCAGCGGCCGAAAACGACGAGCGCGATTGCCACCCAGCCACGCCCCGAAACCACGCCGAAGGTGAAGGCGTTGAATTGCGCCATCGACAGGAAGGCACCGGCCAGTCCCATCAAGGCACCGCCGAGGATCACCGCCTGGAAGCGTGTTGCAATGACGCTGACGCCGGCAGAATCGGCGGCACGCGGGTTTTCGCCGACCATGCGCACCGCTAGGCCCCAAGGCGTGCGGTAGAGCACGAAGGCGGCCAGCGGTATGGCCAGCATCGCCATGTAGACCAGCGAAAACTGGTTGAACACCGCCGGCCCAAGCACCGGTATGTCGGACAGGATCGGGATCGGCAGCGTCTCGAACCCCTTGATGTTCGGTGGCACCGATTGCTGTCCGAAGATCAGCCGGTAGAGGAAATAGGCAAGGCCCGACGAGAACAGCGTCACGCCGATGCCGCAGACATGCTGGCTGAGGCCGAGCGCTACAGTGAACAGCGCGTGCACGGCGCCCATCAGCGCCCCGGTCAGCACCGCCGCGAGCACGCCAAGCCAAAGGCTGCCGCTGAGGCTCGCCGCGGTGAAGCCGGTCATCGCCGACAAAAGCATGATGCCTTCGATGCCGAGATTGAGCACCCCGGCGCGCTCGGAGAACATTTCGCCCAGCGTTGCGAAGGCCAGGGGCGTGGCAATGCGGATGATGGCGGCCAGGAAGCCGACCTGGAATATCTGCTCCAGCACCACGCTCATTTGGCTATTCCCACGCGACGGAGGCGATAGGCGGTGAACAGCAGCGCCACCAGCATGGCAAGCAATGCGGTTCCCTGAATAACATCGCTGAGGAAGGCCGGAACGCCGGTCGCCCTCGACATCGCCTCGGCGCCGGTCATGACGGCGGCAAGGAAGATCGCCGCCGGCACCACGCCGAGCGGATTGAGCCTCGCCAGCATGGCGACGACGATGCCGGAATAGCCATAGCCCGGCGAGATGTCGCTCATCACCTGGAAATGCACGCCGCCGACCTCGCCGACGCCGGCAAGGCCGGCCAATGCGCCAGACAGCAGCGCCGTCGAAATCAGCACCCGCTCGACATTGATGCCGCCATAGCGCGCCGCTTCCGGGTTTTCGCCGGTGACCCTGATGCGGAAGCCGAGCGTGGTGCGCGCGACCACGAACCAGATGACCGGTGCGGCGACCAGCGCCGCGACGACGCCGAGATGCAGCCGTGTGCCTTCGAGCAGCACCGGAAAATTGGCCGTATCCTCGATCGGCGGCGAGATCGGGTAGCCGCTGAAACTGTCCTTCCATGGCCCCTCGATCAGCGCCATCAGTGCATAGAAAATGACCGAGTTGAGCAGCAGTGAGCTGACCACGTCATCGACCCTGAATTTTACCCTCAGCGTGGCGGGGATCAGGGCGACGGCCGCGCCGGCGGCAGCGCCCGCCAGCGCCATCAGCAGCATGGCGAGCGGCCCCGGCATCGGGATTGCACCGACGGCACAGCTCGCCGCCGCACCAGCCAGCAATTGCCCTTCGGCGCCGATGTTCCAGAATTTGGCGCGGAAGGCGACTGCCACGGCCAGCCCGGTGAAGATCATCGGCGCGGCACGCACCAGCGTTTCGGTGATGGCGTAGCTGTCGCCCAAAGACGCCGAAAACATAACGCCATAAGCCTCGACGACGCCGGCGCCGGCCAGTGCGATGAGGCCGCTGCACAGGATCAGCGTCGCGCCGATAGCGAGCAGCGGCAGCGCCAGATTGAACCAGGCGGGCGTTGAGGTGCGGGCCTCGAGACGGAACATCAGGCATGGCCCTCCGCTCCGGTCATCATCAACCCGAGTCTGGCGATGCTGGCGTCGGCGCTGTTCAGCGTGCCGACGATGCGGCCTTCATACATCACGGCGATACGATCCGAGAGCATCAGCAACTCTTCCAGATCCTCGCCGATGACGATGATGCCGCAGCCCTTGGCGCGCATGTCGAGGAATTTTTCGTGGATGAAGCGCGCGGCGCCGATGTCGAGGCCGCGAGTCGGCTGCGAAACGATCAGCACCTTCGGATCGAAAGCGAGTTCGCGCGCCAGAAGCGCCTTCTGCAGATTGCCGCCGGACAGCGCCCCGGCGCGCGTCATCGGCCCGGGGCAACGTATATCGTAGGCCTTGATCTGCGCCTCGGCGAAGGCGCGGATCGCATCCGGCTTGAGCAGGCCGTTGCGGCTGAACGCCGCCGTACCTATGCGCGGCAGCACCATCGAATCGGCAAGCGGCAGATTGGTGACCAGCCCTGTCGTCATACGGTCTTCCGGGATGCGGCCGAGGCCGAGCGCCTGGACTGTGCTCGGCGAGAACCGCGAAACCGTTTTGCCGGCTATGGTCATCTTCCCGGCATCGGGCGCACGCACGCCGGAGATGACCTCGGCAAGCGCGCGCTGGCCATTGCCGGAGACGCCGGCGATGCCGAGGATCTCGCCGCCACGAACCGACAGCGAAACATCGCGCAGCGCCATGCCGGAATGATGCGATGTCGAGATACCGTCGAGGGTCAGCACGGCCGCACCCGGCATCGACGGTCCTCTGGCCGGAGGCACGATCTCGTGGCCGCACATCAGCCGCGCCATCTCCGAGGACGTGGTGCTGGCCGGCGCATCGACGCGGCCGGCAACGCGCCCATGCCGGAGCACGACGCAGCGATGCGTCAGCGCTCGCACCTCGTTGAGCTTATGCGAGATGAAAATGATGCCGAGCCCTTGTGCCGCCATCGAGCGCAGCGCCGAAAACAGCCCGTCGACCTCGGTTGGTGCCAACACCGCCGTCGGCTCGTCGAGGATCAGCAGCCTTGCGCCGCGAAACAGCGCCTTGACGATTTCGAGCCGCTGTTGCTCGCCGACCGACAGCGCCGAGACGGCGAGGTCCGGGTCGAGCGTCAGCCCGTGCTGGCGGCCGATCTCGGCGAGCCGCGCCAGCCCGCCGGCGCGGTCGATCCGGCCCGATCTGCCGGGAATGCCGATCAAGAGGTTCTCCAGCACCGAAAGCCGCGGTGCGAGATGAAAATGCTGGTGCACCATGCCGATGCCGGCGGCCAGCGCATCGGCCGAACTGTTGATCGCCACCGACCGGCCCTGCACCAGGATCTCGCCGGCATCGGGCGCATAGGCGCCGAACAGCACGTTCATCAGCGTCGTCTTGCCGGCGCCGTTTTCGCCGAGCAGCCCGAGGATTTCGCCCGGCGCCACGCTGAGATCGACGGCCTCGTTCGCCTGGACGGCGCCAAAGCTCTTGGAGATGCCGCGCATTTCAATAAGAGGGGCAGGCGTTGACAAGGGTGCTCCCGATCGGAATTGGCTTTACGGTTCAGCTTTGATCGACGGGAATGCGCTGCACCCCCCTCTGGCCTGCCGGCCATCTCCCCCTCAAGGGGGGAGATCGGATGTCACTTCGGCTTTCGCAAATCGTCAGCGCTGAAGAAGAGGTGCTGTCGGCGAAGCTGCTAATCTCCCCCCTTGAGGGGGAGATGGCCGGCAGGCCAGAGGGGGGTGCGACAAGCGCCAGACCCCCAAAAGACATCGCTCAGTCAGAGACCGGCGTATTCTCATCGACGTCGACGCGGAAATTGCCATCGAGGATCTCGGCCTTCTTCTTCTCGACCAGTTCCTTGACCTCGGCCGGCAGCGTCTTGTCGAACTTGTGATAGGGCGCGAGGTAGGAGCCGCCCTTGGCCATGCGCGAGAAATCGCCGTAATCCTGCGCGGTGAAGACGCCGGCCTTGACCAGCTTGATCGCCTGCTCGACGGTCGGATACATGTCCCAGACCGGCCCGGTGATCACGGTGTCGGGGCCGAGGCTCGACTGGTCCGACATGTTGGAGATAGCGAGGATCTTCTTCTCCGCCGCCGCTTCGATGACGCCGAAGCGCTCGGCATAGATGACGTCGACGCCGGCATCGATCTGGGCGACGGCCGCTTCCTTTGCTTTTGGCGGATCGAAGAACGAACCGATGAAGGCGACCTTCTTCTTGATGTCGGGATTGACCTCCCTGGCGCCGGCAAAGAAGGCGTTGACCAGCCGGTTCACTTCCGGAATGCCCATCGCCGCGACGGCGCCGATCGTGCCCGATTTCGACATCTTTCCGGCGATCATCCCGGACAGATAGGCCGGCTCGTGAATCCAGTTGTCGAAAACGCCGAAATTCGGCTCGGCCGGCCCGGCGCCGGAGCCGAACAGGAAGGCAGTCTTCGGGAACTGCTTGGCGGTCCTGCGCGATTCGCGCTCGGCGGCGAAGGCATCCCCCAGCACCAGCTCATAGCCGCCCTGCGCATATTCGCGCATGACGCGGCTGAAATCGGCCGTCTGCACCTTCTCCGACCATTTGTATTCGATGCCGAGTTCCTTCTCGGCCTTCTGCAGGGCAACATGGATCTGGTTGTCCCACGGCTCCTCGATCGGCGTGGCGAAGATAGCCGCCACTTTCAGCTTCTTGGTCTTGGCAAAGGCGCTGCCCGGCAGCATCGCCGCCGCCAGGCCGAGCGCGCCCAGCTCCAGCACGTTGCGGCGCGAAAGCTCTTCGCGTTTCGATTGGATTCTGCTCTTCCCGTTGTCCATTGCATGCCCCTCTGATTGGCGCCGTGTCGAGCCGGCTCTCTTCTCTGGAATATCGGCGAAGGAACTATGGAACGGTGCCCGGCTTTTGTCCACATGGTCAAATTTGAGTGGGCGGAACGCGCCATTAAATGGCCTGGCAAATCGACGCTTGCTCACAATCGCTCCAGCGCCACGGCGATGCCCTGGCCGACACCGATGCACATGGTGGCGAGCGCGTATCTGGCGCCGCGTTCACGCAGCTCCAGCGCCGCCGTGCCTGATATGCGCGCGCCGGACATGCCGAGCGGATGACCGAGCGCGATGGCGCCGCCATTCGGATTGACGTGCTCCGCGTCCTCGGCAATGCCGAGCTGGCGCAGCACGGCGATGCCTTGCGAGGCGAAGGCCTCGTTGAGCTCGACGACGTCGAACTGTTGCGGCGTCAGGCCGAGCCGGGCACACAGCTTCTGCGTGGCCGGCACCGGACCGATGCCCATGATCCGCGGAGCGACGCCGGCGGTGGCACCGCCGAGGATGCGGGCAATCGGCGTCAGTCCGCATCTCTTCGCTGCCGCTTCCGAGGCGACGATCAGCGCCGCGGCGCCGTCATTGACGCCCGATGCATTGCCGGCCGTAACCGTGCCGCCTTGTCGGAACGGCGTCGGCAACTTGGCCAACGCTTCGATCGACGTGCCCCCGCGGGGATGCTCATCTCTGTCGACAACGACCGGATCGCCCTTGCGCTGCGCGATCGTCACCGGCGTGATTTCCTTTGCCAGCCGGCCATTGGCTTGTGCGGCTACAGCCTTGTCCTGGCTGCGCACGGCAAATGCGTCCTGGTCGGCGCGGGAGACAGCGAACTCTTCCGCCACGTTCTCGCCGGTCTCCGGCATCGAATCGACGCCGTATTGCTTCTTCATCAGCGGATTGATGAAGCGCCAGCCGATCGTGGTATCGTAAATCTCGGCATTGCGCGAAAAGGCGGTCTCTGCCTTCGGCAGCACGAACGGAGCGCGGCTCATCGATTCGACGCCGCCTGATATCATCAACTCCGCCTCGCCGGCCTTGATGGCGCGGGCAGCAATCATCACCGCATCCATGCCCGAACCGCAGAGACGGTTGACGGTCGAGCCCGAAACCTCCTTGGGCAGGCCGGCCAGCAGCAGCGCCATGCGCGCCACATTGCGGTTGTCCTCGCCGGCCTGGTTGGCGCAGCCATAGACGACATCGTCGATGGCGGCCCAGTCGATGCCCGAATTACGCTCGACCAGCGCCCTCAGAGGGATAGCGCCGAGATCGTCGGCACGGACCGCCGACAACGAACCGCCGAAGCGCCCGATCGGCGTGCGGATGTAGTCGCAGATATACGCCTCGGCCATTATGCCGCCTCTCTCTTGCACTGACGATTTCTTCTCCCGGCCCGCCATCTTGGCCGCATTCTCCTTGAGACGAAAGCACATCTCGCTGCCGGCCGTTAGGCCAAAGAGAATTTCAGCTGCCGCCCACCGGGAGCGGCGGATCAGCCGATGCTTTCTCCACCGTCGATCACCAGCGCCTGACCGGTCATGAAGGACGAGCGGTCGGAGACGAGGAACAGGATCGCTTCGGCGATTTCCTCTGCGCTGGCCCAGCGCTGCATGGGAATTTTGGTGCGGACATAGTTCTCGATCGCCGCCCGCCCGCCCATCTGCGCGATGAACGGCTCGTTGAAGGGCGTATCGACCCAGCCGGGGCACAGCGCGTTGATGCGGACATTGTGTTTGGCATAGTCGAGCGACATCTGCCGGGTCATCGCCACCACTGCATGTTTTGACGTTGCGTAGGCGATCATTTCGCGGTCGTAGAACACACCCGAATTCGAGGCGGTATTCAGGATCACCCCGCCGCCTTGCGCGATCATCGACGGCATGACCAGCCTGGCCGCGAGGAACTGCGCCCGCACATTGATCCGCCAGGAGGCATCCATGCCGTCGGCGCCGACTTCGGTCAGCGTGCCGCCGACCTGGATCCCGGCATGGTTGTGCAGGATGTCGATCCGCCGATGCCGGCCCAGCGTTCCCGCAATGAGCTGCTCGACCGCCGCATCCTCGCCGACGTCGGTGGCGACGGCCTCGGCCCGACCGCCGGCCGCACGAATGTCGGAAGCGGTTGCTTCCCCCGCCGCCTGGTCCCTGTCGGCGATCACCACGAGCGCGCCTTCCCTGGCCATCATCATGGCGCCGGCACGCCCGATCCCCGACCCGGCACCCGTCACCACTGCGATGCGATCTCTCAGAATCATGTTTTTTATCTTTCAGTGTGATGGTTTTCGTTGCCGCAGTTGCCATTGGGCAAGCACCACGAGCAGAACGGAGGCGACGAGCACGATCGTCGCGATGGCATTGATCTCCGGCGTGACCCCGCGCCGGATCGAGGCGAAGACATAGATCGGCAACGTCGTCTGTGCGCCGGCGACGAAGAACGCGACGATGAAATCGTCGAAGGAGAATGTGAAGGCGAGCAGGAAGCCGGCGATCACCGCCGGCATGATCTGCGGCAACACGATGCTGCGGAACGTCGTCAGCGGGGTAGCGTAAAGATCGCTCGAGGCCTCGACCAGATTGCGGTCGAGGCTGCCGAGGCGCGTGCTGACAATCATCGCCACCAGCGCCATCGAAAACAGCCCGTGCGCGGCGATGATCGAGCCATAGCCGAGCGCCAGGCGCGGCGGCTGGTCGTTCGGCCACAGCGAAGCGACAAACGGGTTGACCACCCCGAATAGCTGGACCAGCGCGACCAGCGTCGAGATGCCGATGACGACACCAGGAACGACGATCGCAGCACCCAAAAGCGCATCGAACACGGCTCGCGTCCGCGCGCCGACACGCGCTAGGCCAAGCGCGGCGGCCGTGCCGCACAGCGCCGCCAGCAAGGCGCTGGTCGTGGCGATGAACAGGCTGTTCTTCAGCGCTTCGACCAGGAACGGGTTTGCCAGGGCCTTGCCGTACCATTGCACCGAGAAGCCAGTGAACTCGCTGGCGTGGTGGCCGGCGTTGAACGAAAACAGCACCACCAGCGCGATCGGCAGGTAGAGAAAGGCAAAGACCGCAACGACGAAGGCACGCATCAGATCAGGTCCACCCGGCGGGCACCCGAAAGCCGGGTCGAAATGCGGTTCGCGGCAAGCAGCACGACCACTGAAACCGCCACAAGTGTGATGGCGATTGCCGATCCAAATGGCCAGTTGCGCGATTGCAGGAACAGATCGACCAGCGCGTTGCCGATGAAGAAGACCTTGCCGCCGCCGAGTAGCGTCGGGATCAGATATTCGCCGAGCAGCAGGATCATGACCAGCGAGAAGCCGGTCATCACACCTGGCAGCGACAGCCGCAGCGTCACGCCGAGGAATGTCGAGATCGGCGTCGCGCCGAGATCGGCGGAGGCCTCCAGCAGCCGGCGGTCGAGCCGCTCGAGGCTGACATAGATCGGCAGGATCATCAGCGGCAGATAACCATAGACGATGCCGAGCAGAACCGCTCCCGGCGTGTTGATCAGCCGCACGTCCTCCATCCCGACATAGGCCAGCAGAGCTGGGATGCCGCGCCCGCCAAGCACATACATCCAGGCATAGGTTCGCATCAGCAGGCTGGTCCAGAACGGGATGACGACAAGCGCCAGCAGGATCAGCCGCCACCGTTCGGGTGCGCGCAAAGCGAGGTAATAGGCGACCGGATAGGCAACGAGAAGACAGGCCAGTGCGCCCGCCGGCGCCAGCACCATGGTGTTCCAGAAGGCGGTCGCCCGCGCCGGAAGATTGGCAAACTGCGCCAAGGTGAAAGCGGCCTGATAGCCGCCTTCCGGCGCCCGCTCGCCGACGCTGAAAACGGCAATCGCCACGAACGGCAAAACTAAAAACACCACCAGCCACGCCGTTGCTGGACCGAGCAGCAGGGCGGTCAGGAGATTGTGACGGAGGACGTTGCTGCGCATTGAAAAAACCGCCCGGGTGCCGGCGGACATCTGTCCGCCGGGGAGTTGCCTGCATCGAGCCTGTGGCCTGCCCGGTTCAAGCCGACTTGAAGCGTGCCATCAATTCGGCCCGGCCCGGATCGGTTAGCGTCGCAGCCGCACCGAATTCGAGCGGCTTCAGCAGATCCGCCGCCGGATAGAGGATCGGATTGTCCAGCACCTCCTTGGGCAGCAGCGCATTGACCCGCGCATCGGTGGAAGGCGCACCGTTGGCCAGGTGCTCCTTGACCGCGACTTTCGGGTTCATCAAATAGTTGAGCAAGGCATAGCCGGCAGGCTTGTTCGGCGCATCCTTGGGTATTGCGTAGAAGTCGGTCCAGATCTCGCCGCCTTCCTTGCCAAGCACGTAGGCGATTTCGGGGATGTCGCGGTGGAGCTGCGCCCCGTCATTGGTCCAGCACATCGTCATCCACGCGTCGCCGGCACGCATCGACGGCTGGTAGTCGCTAGAGACCGCGAACAGATGCGGCTTGACCTTCAGCAGCAATTCCTCCGCCTTGGCGAGTTCCTCCGGCCTCAGCGAGTTGAACGAGAAGCCGAAATATTTCAGCGCGTTGCCGATCGTGGTCAGCTGGTAATCATGAACCATGGTCCGGCCGTCGCCCTCCGCCATGGCCGTGTCCCAGAATTCCTTCCAGCTCGTCATCGGCTTGGTCAGTTTCTTGGTGTTGACGGCAAATCCGGTGGTGCCCCAATTCTTCGGCACAGCGTAGGTCACCCCGTCGATGGTGCCTTCCCCAGTGAAGCGCGGGTCTTCTTGCGAGCCGTCATAATTGGCAAGCTTGGCCATATCCAGCGCTTCGATGATGCCAAGCTTCTTGTAAGTCGAGATCGTGTAGTTGGTCGGAACGAAAAGGCTCCAGCCCGAGGCGCCGGCCTGCAGCTTGGCCAGCATCTCCTCGTTTGACCCGAACACGTTCACCTCGACGGCAACGCCGGTTTCGGCCTTGAAATTCTCGAACGTCGCCGGGTCGTGATAATTGGGCCAGGTGGCAATCGACATGCGGTCGCCAAGCCCCTCCTGGGCGAAGGCTGGCGACGGCATGATGCCGAGTTCGCGGGCCATTACTGCCGTTGCGATGCCTAGGCCGGTGAGGCCAAGGAACTCGCGGCGGCCGATGGAACCGCGCTTGAGGCGCATCAACTGGTCGACGAATTTTTCAGGGCTTATCGGCAGTCCGTCACGATACGATTTCGACATTTTTGTTTTCCCTCTGGTTGGTCCCGTTATTCTCCGGAAACGCCAGCGGCGTTCCGGCTGTAAAGCCGACGGCGACGGGTTCACCCGGCTTGAAGAGATTTCCACCGCCAACCAGATGATCGGCCTTGGCGAGCAGCGTCCCGATGCCTTGGACCTCGATTGCATATTCCGCGGTGGAACCGAGAAAGATCCGGTTGCGGACAAGCCCGTTCAGCCGGCCGCTTCCGGGCGCGCCGAGACTTAAGGATTCAGGACGCAGGCTGACCGAGACGGCTTCGCCCTGGGCTAGCGAAGTGCGCTTGCGCGCGGCGATGACGGTGCCGTCGGCAAGCGCTACCTCGACGAGCTTGCCCGAGAGCCCGACGACCTTGCCGCTCAAGAGATTGGTCTTGCCGACGAAATCGGCGACGAAGAGGTCGGCGGGTTCGTCGTAGATTTCGCTCGGCTGCCCAAGCTGGACGATGCGCCCGCCATTCATGACGCAGACGAAATCGCTCATCGACAGTGCCTCTTCCTGATCGTGGGTGACCAGGACGAAGGTGATGCCGATCTCGCGCTGCAGGTTCTGCAGCTCTATCTGCATGTCGGTGCGCAGCTTCTTGTCGAGCGCCGCCAGGGGCTCGTCGAGCAGCAGCACCGCCGGCTTGTTGACCAGCGCCCGCGCCAGGGCGACACGCTGCTGCTGGCCGCCGGAAAGCTCATGGATCTTGCGGCGTCCATAGCCGGCAAGCCGAACCATGGCGAGCGCCTCGCCTGCCTTCAGGCTGATCTCCCGCGACGACAGGCGCGGCCGCGCCTGGCGTAGGCCATAGGCGACGTTGTCCGCCACATCCAGATGCGGAAACAACGCATATTGCTGGAACACCATGTTGACCGGCCGCCGATAGGGCGGCGTGCCGGCCATGTCGCGGCCACGGATGAATACCACACCTTCGCTTGGCTGTTCGAAACCGCCGATCATGCGCAAACAGGTTGTCTTGCCGCAGCCGGACGGCCCGAGCAACGCGACAAAGGCAGACGGCGGGATGGCAAGATCGATGCCGCTGACCGCGATCACGCTGCCGTAGCGTTTGGTGACCCCGCGAAACTCGATGTCGGGCACTGCGGTCAAAGCTGCGGGCTCCAGCGGCTAGTTGGTCTCGAAACGCTATCAGAGCCAATGGCGGCTAGTATATACCTCCCAGGTGGTATATTTCGTCTATTTTCTCGTCTGGAGGGGTATGAATTGGGCGTTTCACGCAGCGATGAATACAGCCGGCTCGCTGCGCTCATCGCAGCGACGCGGGAGACGAGCGGCGAGCTTTTCGGCAAGGCGATGGTCGCCTGGCTCCGCCAGCATGTCAGCTTCGATCATTGCGTGATCTTCGGCTATCGCGGCGCCTCACGCCCGCCGCTGCTGTTCGAGACATTCTCGCCGGCCGAAAGCCACGTCTTCGTCGCGCTCTATCAGGAAGGGCCTTATCTGCTCGATCCGTTCCACCATGCGGCAGTCGAGCGCAAGGAAGGCTTTTGGCGCATGCGCGAATTGGCGCCGGATCGCTTCTATGCCAGCGAATATTACCGCTCCTATTACAGCCAGACCAGGCTTGCGGAGGAGGTCGGCTTTTTCGTGCCGCTGTCGGGAAAGGACGCGCTGGTGGTCTCGCTAATGCGATTGCGCGCTTCGGGGCCGTTCGGAACCGCCGATGCCAGGTTGCTGCGCGACATGGCGCCTGCGGTGATCAGCCTCGTCAGGCTACGCTGGCCTACCCTTCCGGCTGACGGACCGGTTGGGACGAAGCAAGACGAGGCGATTACTCCGGTCAGTGAGTTCGAACGTGCTCACATCTGGAAGAGCCTTTCGCTCACGCCGCGCGAACAGCATGTCGTCGATCTGGTGCTTCAGGGCCATTCCACGGAATCGATTGCCAGGGCGATGCGCATCGTGCCGGGAACCGTAAAAGTTCATCGCCGCAACATTTACCGCAAGCTCAAGATAAAGTCGCAGGCGGGTCTGTTCGCGCGTTTTGTCGAGATCATGGACGCACGGATTCGGTAGTCCCAAGTTCAGCCGGCAGCGCCGTCCCAGGAACCGGTTTCGGCCATTTGCCTGAGCCGGGGTGCCACTCGAAAGACATCCTTGCCGGTCTGCTGGTGCCAGTGATCCAGCCGCTGGATGATCTTGTCCACGCCTTCGAGGCTCGCCCAGAACATCGGCCCGCCCTTGCCGACCGGGAAGCCGTAGCCGTTGACCCAGACGACGTCGATATCGGAGGCGCGGGCGGCAATCTTTTCCTTGAGGATTTTGGCGCCCTCGTTGATCATCGGATAGAGCGTCCGCTCGATGATCTCCTCGGCGCCGATCGCGCGCGGTGCAACACCGCGCCCGGCAGCCTTGTTGCGGATCAGCGCCTCGACATCGGGATCGGGCAGCGGCGTGCGCGAACCGCCTTCATAGCGATAGAAGCCGCTGCCGGTCTTCTGGCCGAAATGTCCCTGTTCGCACAACGCATCGGCGATCACGGCCGTCTGGCCACGCGCCTTGCGGTTGCGCCAGCCTATGTCCAGGCCGGCGAGATCGCTCATCTCGAACGGCCCCATCGGCCAGCCGAAATCGGTGAACACCTGGTCGACCTGGCGCGGCATTGCGCCTTCCAGCAGAAGCGTCTCCAGTTCCGCACCGCGCGCCGCCAGCATGCGGTTGCCGACGAAGCCGTGGCAGACGCCGACGACGACCGGCACCTTGCCGATCCGCCGTGCCAGATCGACGATGGTCGCCAGCACGTCGGGCGAAGTCTTTTCGGCGCGGACGATTTCCAAAAGCTTCATGACGTTAGCCGGCGAAAAGAAATGCATGCCGAGGAGATCTTGCGGCCGCGACGTCGACGCGGCGATTTCGTTGACGTCGAGATAGGAGGTGTTGGTGGCGAGGATCGTGCCCGGCTTGGCCACGGCATCGAGCCTGCCGAAAACATCCTTCTTGACCGCCATCTCCTCGAACACGGCCTCGACGATCAGGTCGCAATCGGCAAGATCGGCATAGTCGGTGGAACCCTTGAACAACCCAAGCCGTTGGCGCTTGGCGTCTTCGCTCAGCGAGCCGCGGATGACGGAAACGGCATAATTCTTGTTGATCGTCGCCAGCCCGCGCTGCAAGGCCTCGTGTGTCGCTTCCAGCAAGGTCACGGGGACGCCGCCATTGGCGAACGCCATGGCGATGCCGCCGCCCATCGTGCCGGCGCCGATGACGCCGACCCGGGCGATCTTGCGCCTGGCGACGTCCTTGCCGGCAATCTTTGCCGCCTCACGTTCAGCGAAGAACAAATGCCGCTGCGCGCGTGATTGGTCCCCGGCGACAAGCTTGACGAACAGGTCGCGCTCCGCCGCCAGCGCTTCGTCGCAGGGCAGCGTCAGGGCGTTGCGGACCGACTGCGCACAGGCGATCGGCGCCTCGAGGCTGCGTGCTTTGCCGGCAAGCACTGCCGCTTCCTTGTCGAACGCCGGCAAGTCGGCCTGGTCGAGGCGATCATTGCGGTCGCGCACCGGCGTGAACGGACCGCCTTTCGCGGCCGTTTCGTTGGCGAAACTCACCGCTTGCGCGGTCAGGTCGCCATCGAAGACGGCATCCACCAGGCCGGCGGCGAGCGCCTCGGCCGCACCGATCGGCGTTCCCGAAACGATCATGCTGAGTGCCTTCAGCGGACCAACCAGGCGCGGCAGGCGAACCGTGCCGCCGCCGCCCGGCAGCAGGCCGAGCTTGACTTCCGGCAGGCCGAGCCTTGCCGTTCGGTCGGCAACACGGAAATGGCAGCCGAGCGCCAGTTCCAGGCCGCCGCCGAGCGCAGTGCCGTGAATGGCCGCGACCGTCGGCTTGGCGATGGTTTCCAGCATGGCGACTAGGGCGCCCAGGTCCGGTTGCCGCGCCGGCTTGCCGAATTCGGTGATGTCGGCGCCGGCGACGAAGGTCCGCCCGGCGCATGCTATCACGATTGCTCCGACCGACGGCTCGTCGCGCAGGTAAACGAGCGCCTGCATCAGCGGCTCGCGCACATGGAAGCTCAGCGCGTTGACCGGCGGATTGTCGATGCTCACCACCGCGACGTTGCCGTGCCTTGTAGTGCTGACGAAATCGGACACGCAAACCTCACGCAATGATGTTGGCCAATAGCGCGACGGGATTTACAGCGCTGGCATGCGGATGGGAACCACGTGTTTTGCAGGCCGGATCGATATCCCTTCGCCGCCGGGTGGCCTTGCTTTAGCGCAGCGCCTTCTGCCCGCCGGCGGCGGTGATGACGCCGACGATGATCAGCCCGGTCAGCACCAGGCGGACGCCGACGCTGACGCCGAACGTGTTGAGCATGGTCAACAGCAGCACCAGGAACAGCGCCGCGCCCCAGACCCCCGGCACATTGGCCTTGCCGCCCGCCACCGACGTGCCGCCGATGACGACGACGGCGATCGAGGCCAGCAGATACTCATTGCCGATATCGACATTGGCGCCGCGGAAATAGCCGGCGAGCAGTGCGCCGTCGAGGCCGCCGAGCGCGCCCGACAGCGTGTAGGTGAGGAAGCGGGTGCGGCCGACATTGACGCCGGCCAGCCAGGCAGCGCGGATGTTCTGGCCAATCGCCAGCACCGAGCGTCCGTAGATCATGCGCTGCAAAACGATGCCGGCGCCGATGGTGAACAGCACGGTGAGGATCGCCAGCACCGGGATGCCGAACACCTGCCAGTTGGTGAAGTCGGCAAAGCCCGGCGGCGGCTTGATCTGCAGGCCCCGCCCATAGCTGATATCGACCGACTGGATGACGAAGCTGGCCGACAGCGTCGCGATGATCGGCGGAATGCGCAGCGCCCAGATCAGCAGGTAGTTGACGGCGCCGATCGCCATGCCGCAGGCAAGCGCGGCCAGCAGCCCGACCGCGATCATCGCATCATTGCCGTCCATGACCTTCATGGCGACGGCGCTGGCAAGGCCGATATTGGCCGGCAGCGACAGGTCGACATTGCCCGGCCCGAGCGTGATGACGAACATCTGCCCGACGCCGACGATGACGGTGAAGACGGCGAGCGACAGCGCCGCCGTGATCATGCCGCCGCCGCCATAGCCGCCGGTGAAGGCGATGGTTGCCAGCCACACCAGCAGCGCCCCGAAGAACGACCAGATCCAGGGTCTGGCGAGCAGTGCCCGCAGCGATGCCATGCTCACCTCTCCCTGCGGCTGATCAGCACCCGCGCCGCCAGCACGATGATCAGGATGGCGCCGTTGGCGGCGACCTGCCAGTCGGGCGGAATGTGCATGAACGTCAAGAGGGGCGATGCCGCCAGCGCCAGCGTCAGCGCGCCGATGACGGCGCCGATCGGCGACACCCGGCCGCCGACGAACTCGCCGCCGCCGAGGATGACGCCGGCGATCGAAAGCAGCGTGTAGCCATTGCCGATATTGGCATCGGCCGAGGTGGTGATGCCGATCAGCGCCATGCCGGACAAAACGCCGAACAGGCCGGTCAGCGCAAACAGCGCGATCTTGGTGCGCAGGAGCGACCAGCCGGCGCGCTTGAGTGCGGCTGAATTGCCGCCCGATCCACGCAGGATGACGCCGTAGGAGGTGCGCATCAGGCCAAAATGGACGACGGCTGCGATCAGCAATGCCGCGATGATCGGGAACGGAATGAAGGGTGGCTTGAAGGCCATCAGCGCCAGCAGCCAGTCCGGCGCCTTGCCGCCGGGCTTGGGCAGGATGAGGATGGCCATGCCCTGCCAGACAAAACTCATGCCGAGCGTCACCACGATAGAGGGCAGGTTGCGCAGATGGATCAGCGCGCCGAGCAGCGCGTAGACGCCGATCGACCCGAGCAGGATCACGACGCCGAGCAGCGGCGCGTCCTTCAGCCATGTCGCCGTCACGCAGCCGACGAAGCCGACAAAGGTGCCGATCGACAGATCGAGCTCGTTGCCGGCGATGACGAACATCTGCGCGATCGTCGCCAGAGCGATCGGGATCGCCAGATTGAGCATCAGGCTGAAACCGAAATAGCTGATGGCGCGCGGGTTGAGCCAGGCGATGGCGATGAGCACCAGCGCCAGCGACAGTGCCGGCAGCAGGCTGCGCAGCATGCGCGCCCGCCTGGTGGCGCGAGCCGAAGATTTTAGCCCATTCTCGACGGATACCGCTGTCATCTCAGGCCGCATCGCCGAACGACGACTGGATGATCTTTTCCTCCGTCAGTTCGTCGCGATGAAGGTTGGCGACGATCCGGCCGTTCTTGAACACATAGATGTGGTCGCAATTGTCGAGCTCTTCGGTTTCGGTGGTGTACCATAGGAAAGTGCGGCCATGGCGAGCCTCCTCGCGCACCAGGTCGTAGACTTCGAGCTTGGTGCCAATGTCGACGCCGCGCATCGGATCGTCCATCAGCACGATCTTGGCGTCGGAGCCGAGCGCCCGCGCGAACAGCGCCTTCTGCTGGTTGCCGCCGGACAGCGAGAAGATGTTGTTGTTCATGTCGGGCGTACGGATGCCGATTTTCCGCTGCCACAACTCGGCGAGCTCGGCTTCGCGCTGCGGCGAGATCAAGAGGCCGTTGCGCAATCGCGCCAGCGAACGGATGCCAATGTTCTCGGCAATCGACCATTGCGGAAAAATCCCGTCCGACTGGCGGTCGCCGGCAACCAGCGCCACCGGCGCGGTGACCTCGATGCCGGTCTTGGCACGGGAAGCCGCAGCAAAGATAGCCAGCAAAAGATCGGTCTGCCCATGCCCGGCAAGTCCGGCAAGGCCGATGATCTCACCGGCACGGGCGACGAGCTCGTTGCCGTCCTGCTGTCGCGCCGGGCGCGCCCGGACCCGCAGCGGACCGGGCTCCGGCTTGCCGCTCGCAATCTCTGCGGCGGTCTTCTCGCGCGCCTCCGCTCCGCCCATCGCTGTCACCAGCCTGTCGCGGTCGAAGGCGTCGGCCTGCCCGGCGGCGACCACCTTGCCGTCGCGCATCACCACGATGCGGTCGGCATTTCCGAGCACTTCGCCCAACACATGCGAGATCAGGATGCAGCTCTTGCCGGCAGCGATGAAGCGGCGCACGAACGCCAGCAGCTGGCCGGCGGTATGCGCGTCGAGCGAGGATGTCGGCTCGTCGAGGATAACCAGCTCGAGCGGCTCCTGCGTGACCGTGAAGGCGCGCGCCACCTCCACCATCTGCCGGCTGGTGATGGAAAGATCACCGACGATGTCGGATGCCGAGATGCTGTGGCCGGGGAAGATCTCGTCGAGCTTGGCGGCGATCAGATCGGCCGCCTTGCGCCGCCAGCCGAAGCCATGCAGCGACGCGTGGTTGATCCGCGTGTTCTCGGCGACGCTGAGGTTCGGGCAGAGCGACAGCTCCTGGAACACACAGCGTATGCCGAGCTGCTGCGCGCGCGGCACCGAATAACTTGCCTCGACACCGCCGCGGACCGCGATCTGCCCGCTGTCGGGGGCAAGCGTGCCCGCCACCATATGCATGAGCGTCGATTTTCCGGCGCCGTTATGGCCGACGAGACCGACGCATTCTCCGGCACGAACGCTGAAATCGACACCGGCGAGCGCCCTGACGGCGCCGAAATGTTTTTCGGCTCCGTCCAGTCTTATGATGTCCAAACTGACGGCGCCGAAAAGCTTTTCGGCGCCATCCGGCATGATGATGTCTGCATTGGCCTCGGGCATCCCTCAACGATACCCGGTTATCCGTGGCGGCAACAATAGCGCCATGCTCACTTGATGTTGGCCTTGATCGCCGCGATGGCGTCTTCCTGCGTGTATTCGTGGCTGGCGACGCCGCCCTTCGGAATCTTCGGCAGCGCGGCCTCGAAATCGTCCTGGGTGAAGGCAAGATAGGGCACCAGCAGGTCGTGCGGCACGTCGGTGCGGCCGTCGAGCACCTGCTGCGCCACCCAGAAGGCAAGCGTCGATACGCCCGGTGCGATCGATGCCGACCAGGTCTTGTAACCGTCCTTTTCCTTCTGCTCCTTCCACCACTGCAACTCGTCCTGGCGATTGCCCATGATGATGGTCGGGCGTGGCTTGCCGGCGGCGGCGAAAGCCTGCGCCGCGCCGTAGCCGTCACCGCCCTGGTCGACGACCCCGACAACATCCGGCAGCGAAGGCAGGATCGTCGCTACGGCTTTCTGTGCCGTGGTCTGGTCCCAGTCGCCGGTCACCGAGCCGACGATCTTGAACTCGGGATGGGCAGCGACGCCTTCGAGGATGCCGGCATGGATGGCATCGTCGATCGAAGTGCCGGCGAGGCCGCGGATTTCCAGCAGGTTGCCGCCCTTGGGCTGGAACTTGGCCATCTGCTCGACTTCCTGCTTGCCCATGTCCTTGAAGTCGACGACGACGCGGTAGGCGCAGGGTTCGGTGACGATACCGTCGAAGGAAACGACGACGATGCCGGCGTCGCAGGCCTGCTTGATGGCGCCGTTGAGCGCATCCGGAGACGCCGCGTTGATGACGATCGCGTCATAGCCCTGCAGGATCAGGTTCTGCACCTGGGCTGCCTGCGTCGGCACTTCCTTGTCGGCCGTCGTGAAGACGTCCGCGGCGCCGACCACCTTGTCGGCAACCGCCTTCTTGGTAACGATGGCGTAGCTGTCCAGCATCGCCTGCCGCCAGGAATTGCCGGCGTAATTGTTGGAGAAAGCGATTTTCTTGCCGCTGGTGTCGGCAAGAGCGGTACCTGCGGCGAGCATCGCCGCAAGAGCTCCTAAAGCGAATATTTTCCTCATGTCATACTCCTCCCGTGAGTTGCTGTCTTACTGGTGGTTAATGGCTGGCTGGTGGGTATTGGCTGATACGCTCACAATCTTGTTTTTTATCTATTATCAGACAAATGCAGATAGGCGGCAAGCTGTCAACATCAAACCATGGCCGGCGATCAACTTGCGGTGCAATCATTGAAACCGGTTCGACTCCTGGTCTAGGGATGGCACTGGAGACCGATTTGGATGGCGACGAACCTTGCCCCGGGTGCACCCGGCATTCCGGCACGCTGGACCTCGAGCGCCAAGAGCGGCGTCGGCACCGCGCTCTCGCCGGCCTGCCCGATCTGGTTCACCATCAGCCACGGTATCCTCAACGAGATCTACTACCCGCGCCTCGATAGCGCATGCACCCGCGATCTGGGGCTGATCGTCACCGGACCCGACGGCTATTTCTCGGAAGAAAAACGCGACGCCGAACACAGTATCGAACCCCTGGCGGACGGGGTGCCTGCCTACCGGCTGGTCAACACCGCAAGCGATGGAACCTACAGGATCGAAAAGCGCATCCTGACGGATCCGGAACGTCCCGTCTTGCTGCAGGAGATCATGTTCACGCCGCTCAAAGGCGCGGCCGCCGACTACCGCGTCTACGCGCTGCTGGCACCGCACCTCGTCAACGCCGGCATGGGCAACACCGCCTGGATCGACGACCATGAAGGACAGCCTGTCCTGTTTGCATCGGGACGCGGCACCTGCCTGGCGCTCGCCTCGTCGTTGCCGTGGAAGGCGTGCTCGGCCGGCTATGTCGGCGTCTCCGACGGCTGGCAGCAGCTTGGTCAAGGCGGCCGGCTCGATCCGGCCTGCCGCAGGGCCGAGGATGGCAATGTCGCGCTGACCGGCGAGATCGCCTTTTCGGCCGCAAACCCAAAAATATCGCTGGCGCTCGGCTTCGGCACGACGCCGCAACAGGCGGCGGAAACCGCTTTCGCCAGCCTGAGGCAAGGTTTTGAGCCCGCAGCCGGATCCTACGTCGACAAATGGCGCAAATGGCAGGCCGGATTGCTGCCGCTGGACCGGCATGCGGCGTCCGGCCTCAACAGCTACCGCCTCAGCACGGCGGTGCTGGCGACACACCGGTCGTCCGCCGGAGCAGCCGTTGCCAGCCTGTCGATCCCGTGGGGCTTCAACAAGGGCGACGACGATCTCGGCGGCTATCACCTGGTCTGGCCGCGCGATCTGGTCGAAACCGCCGGCGGCTTCCTCGCCGCCGGCGACCCGGCGGAAGCCTTGCGCATCCTTGGCTATCTGCGCTCGATCCAGCAGCCGGACGGCCATTGGCCGCAGAACGCCTGGCTCGACGGATCGGCCTATTGGCCGGGCATCCAGATGGACGAATGCGCCTTCCCGCTGCTGCTTGCCGACGCACTGCGCCGCGCCGGCCATTTGCCGCCTGCCGCACTCTCCTCCTTCATGCCGATGATCGAGCGCGCTACCGCCTATGTCGTGCGCAACGGCCCGGTCACCGGCGAGGACCGTTGGGAAGAAGACGCCGGCTACAGCCCGTTCACGCTTGCCGTCGAGATCGCCGCATTGCTTGCGGCTGCCGACATCTTCGATGCCGCCGGCAAAGCCGAGCCGGCAAACTATCTGCGCGAAACCGCCGACGTCTGGAACGATCAGATCGAACGCTGGACCTACGTCGCCGGTAGCTCCTCGGGCGATGAAGCCGGCGTCGAGGGCCACTATGTCCGCATTGCGCCGCCCGACAAAGCCGGCGCGGCATCGCCGAAAGACGGCTACGTCCCGATCAAGAACCGCCCGCCGGCCGATACGGACCGGCCGGCCGAGGCGATCGTCAGCCCCGATGCGCTGGCGCTGGTCCGCTTCGGCTTGCGGGCAGCCGACGATCCGCGCATCCTCGACACGGTCAAGGTGATCGACGCGCAATTGCGCTGCGAGCTGCCGCAGGGCCCGCTCTGGTACCGCTACAATGGCGACGGCTATGGCGAGCATGCCGACGGCGCGCCCTTCGATGGAACCGGCCGGGGCCGGCCCTGGCCGCTGCTGGTCGGCGAGCGCGCTCATTACGAGTTGGCGGCAGGCCGCAGGCATAGTGCGGCAAGCCTGCTCAGGACGTTCGAGAACTCTGCCGGACCGGGCGGCCTGCTGCCGGAGCAGGTCTGGGACGGTCCCGACATGCCGGAGCGCGAATTGCGGCATGGCGGGCCCTCCGGCAGCGCCAAGCCGCTGGTCTGGGCGCATTCCGAGCACATCAAGCTGCTGCGTTCTCTCCGCGACGGCGCCGTGTTCGACATGCCGCCGCAAGGGGTCAAGCGCTATATCGAGGGCAGGACGGTGTCGCGCTTCAGGGCATGGCGTTTCAGCCACAAGATCCGTACCATCCCGGCAGGCAAGGCGCTGCGCATCGAACTTCTGGCCCGGGCGGTGGTTCATTGGAGCAGCGACGATTGGGCAACCGTCCATGACACCGAGACCACCGCGAATGCTTTCGGCATCCATCTTGCGGAATTGCAGGTTGCCGAGATTGCTCCGGGCAATAGCCCGGGCAATAGCATTGTCTTCACTTTCTTCTGGCCCGACAGCGGCCATTGGGAGAATGCTGACTTTTCTGTCGGCATCGGCGATACCGGATAGAACATGATCCCGCAGAGTGGAGACCGGTTTTTGGAAAAGATCATGCTTCAATCACAGCGCCACTAGATCATCGATCCCTCAAGTAAGGCAGGACGAGACCATGCAGATAGGAATGATGGGACTGGGCCGGATGGGCGCCAACATGGTTCGGCGCCTGCTGCGTGATGGCCACGAATGCGTCGTCTACGATATTAACCCGGCGAGCGTCGCCGCGCTTGTGAGCGCCGGCGCGGTCGGAGCGGCGTCGATGGAGGAGTTCGTCGGCAAGCTGGCGAAGCCGCGCAGCGCCTGGCTGATGCTGCCTGCGGCGATCACCGGCAAGATCGTCGACCAGGTGGCTGCCCTGATGGAGCCGGGCGACATCATCATAGACGGCGGCAATTCCTATTACCACGAGGCCGTCGACCACGCCGCGCGCCTCGCCTTGAAAGGCTTGAGCTATGTCGATGTCGGCACCAGCGGCGGCGTCTGGGGCCTCGAGCGCGGCTACTGCCTGATGATCGGCGGCCCCGACAGCGCGGTCCAGCATATCGATCCGGTCTTCGCAACGCTGGCGCCGGGCGCCGACGCCGCTTCGCCCGCTCCTGCCAAGGATGCCGGAACCTCGCCCTTCGGCTATCTTCACTGCGGACCAAGCGGCGCCGGCCATTTCGTCAAGATGGTCCATAACGGTATCGAATATGGCGTTATGGCCGCCTATGCCGAAGGCATGAACATCCTGAAGTCGGCGAATGCCGGCAAACGGCAGCGCACCGCCGATGCCGAAACCAGCCCGCTGGAAAACCCGCAATATTACCAGTTCGACATCGACATCGCTGAAGTGGCCGAGGTCTGGCGGCACGGCAGCGTCATCGGCTCGTGGCTGCTCGACCTGACGGCCGGCGTACTGAAGGCCGATTCGTCGTTGACGCAGTTCGGCGGGCGGGTCTCGGATTCCGGCGAAGGCCGCTGGACGCTGAAGGCGGCGATCGACACCGGCGTGCCGGCGCCGGTGCTGTCCTCGGCGCTGTTCGACAGGTTCTCCTCGCAAGGCGAATCCGAATTCGCCGACAAGCTTCTGTCCGCCATGCGCTATGCCTTTGGCGGCCATGTCGAAAAACCCAAGGCCGGCTCGTGACGGGCGACAGGGAGGCACGCCCATGAGCCAGGAACGATCGGACACGCTGGTGCTTTTCGGCGCCACCGGCGATCTCGCCCACAAGAAGATCTTCCCCGCCCTTTACGCCATGGTGGCCAAAGGGACGCTGAACGAGCCGGTGATCGGCGTCGCCTTCGATCCGTGGGACCTGGCCAAGCTGCAGGCGCGCGCCCGCGACGGCATCGTCAACGCCTTGGGCAGCATCGACGACAAGATCTTTGCCAGGCTTGCATTGCTGCTGCGCTATGTCAGTGGCGACTATCGGGCGCCTGCGACCTTCGAGAAGCTGAAGACCGCGCTCGGCGGCGCTGAGCGGCCGCTGCACTATCTGGCGGTGCCGCCGGCGATGTTCGAGGTGGTCGTCCAGGGGCTGGAGCAGTCGGGCGCCGCCCAGGGCGCGCGCCTGATGGTGGAAAAGCCGTTCGGCCACGATCTGCAATCGGCGCGCTGGCTTAACCGGGTGCTGCATCTGGTTTTCGACGAAAAGTCGATCTTCCGCATCGACCATTATCTCGGCAAGGAGGCGATCCAGAATCTGCTCTATTTCCGTTTCGCCAATTCCTTCCTCGAGCCGATCTGGAACCGCAATTACGTCGAGAGCGTGCAGATCACCATGGCCGAGGATTTCGGCGTCGAGGGCCGCGGCCGCTTCTATGACGAGGTCGGCTGCATTCGCGACGTCATCGAAAACCATCTGCTCAATATCCTCTTGCTGCTCGCCATGGAACCGCCGGTCGGCCGCTCGGCCGACGATCTCATCGACGAGAAGGTGCAGGTCCTGCGGGCGATCCGGACGCTGACCAGGGACGATGTGGTGCGCGGCCAGTTCGACGGCTATCTCAGCGAGCCGGGCGTGGCGCCGAACTCGCCGGTCGAGACCTTCGCGGCGGTGCGCTTTTTCGTCGATACCTGGCGCTGGCAGGATGTGCCGTTCTTCATTCGCGCCGGCAAATCCCTGCCGGTGCACGCCACCGAGGTCATCGTGCAACTGAAGCGGCCGCCGCTCGACGTCTTCGATCCGATCAAGCCCGGCGACTGCAATCACGTGCGCTTCCGCATCGATCCTCAGGTGGCGATCTCGATCGGAGCCCGGCGCAAGGCGCCCGGCGATGACATGGTCGGTGAGCAGGTCGAGCTCACCGCGCTGGACGATTCGAAGGGCGACATGCCGCCTTACGAACGGTTGATCGGCGACGCCATGAACGGCAACGGCCAGCTGTTCACCCGCCAGGACGCCAGCGAGCTCGCCTGGCGCATCGTCGGCCCGGTGCTCGGCGACACCACGCCGCCCCCTGTCTACGCGCCAAAGACATGGGGGCCGGCCGAAGCCATGGCTGGATTCGGGCCGCCGAACGGCTGGATCAATCCGGCGAAATGATTTCTGGGAGGCGAAGGCGATGGCC
Source organism: Mesorhizobium sp. M1182 (assembly GCF_040318335.1). Lineage (NCBI taxonomy): Bacteria > Pseudomonadati > Pseudomonadota > Alphaproteobacteria > Hyphomicrobiales > Phyllobacteriaceae > Mesorhizobium > Mesorhizobium sp. M1182. The sequence goes on along the minus strand of NZ_JAMYMD010000011.1, from coordinate 122,290 downwards.
AAGGCGGTGAGGCACCCGGCATCGGAGGAAGAAAAGATCGTGCTTGCGATCGATATCGGCGGCTCGCACGTCAAGATCCGCACCAGTGCCGGCGGCGACGAGCGCAAGACCGCTTCCGGACCGGAGCTTACGCCGCAGCAGATGGTCGCGGCGGTGAAGACGCTCGCCGAAGGGCTGCACTACGATGTCGTCTCGATGGGCTATCCGGGCCCGGTGCACCACAACCGCCCACTGACCGAACCCGCCAATCTCGGCAAGGGCTGGGTCGGCTGCGATTTCGCCGCCGAGTTCGGCAAACCGGTCAAGGTCGTTAACGATGCGCTCATGCAGGCCATCGGCAGTTATGAGGGCGGCCGCATGCTGTTCCTTGGCCTCGGCACCGGCCTTGGGGCCGCGATGATCGTCGATAACGTTGCCCAGCCGATGGAGCTTGCCTATCTTCCCTACAAGAAGCGCGGCAGTTTCGAAGACTATGTCGGCGAACGCGGCCTGCAAAAGCGCGGCAAGAAGAAATGGCGCAAACACGTCTTCGACGTGGTCGACCGGCTTCGCGCCGCCATGCAGCCGGACTACGTGGTCATCGGCGGCGGCAATGTCGACGAACTCACCGACTTGCCCGCCGATTGCAGACGCGGCGACAACACACGCGCCTTCGAGGGCGGATTTCGACTATGGCGCGACAAATCCCTGATTATTTGATATTGCTGATTGTCTGATATTATCGAGCACCGGCTCAGGGTTGTTAATCCCGCGCTGCCGTTAGTATTATTATTCAAAATAATGTGTGACGTGGTGCGGCGTCATTGCATTGCGCAGATTTGCCGACTAGGAATTTCTGCGACCCCCATGGACGGAGAGATAGATTGACCGACGACAACAACAACGCTCGCAAAAATATCGACCTGCTCGAGCTGACCGCCCATATCGTGTCCGCCTATGTCGAGAAGAACCGCTTGCCGGCTTCCGGCCTCGGCGATCTCATCGCCAGCGTCAGCGCTTCCATAGGCGGCCTCGGGCAACCGGCTGTGCCGGTCGCCGCGCCGCTGACGCCTGCCGTCAATCCCAAGAAATCGGTGACGCCGGACTACATCATCTGTCTCGAGGACGGCAAGAAGTTCAAATCCTTGAAGCGCCATATCGGCGTTCATTTCGGGCTGACGCCCGACGCCTATCGCGCCAAATGGGGCCTGCCGTCGGACTACCCGATGGTCGCCCCCAACTACGCGGCCTCGCGTTCGCAGCTGGCCAAGGCGATCGGTCTCGGCCGCAAAGCCCCCCCGCCCGCGCCCGTCAAGGGCAGGGGCAGGAAGGCCAAGGCGACGGCCTAAAGCATCGTTCGAAGCCCTGCAAACGCAAGCCTCGAAGATTGGCGGGACAGCGCCCCCCTCTGTCCTGCCGGACATCTCCCCCTCAAGGGGGGAGATCAGCTGCCTCGCCGATGGCGCTACGCTTTAAACGTACAAATCTTTGAACGTACAAATTGCCTTCGAAGCCGGAGACTGGCGAAGGACGTCGCGACGTCCAATCTCCCCCCTTGAGGGGGAGATGTCCGGCAGGACAGAGGGGGGCGCGAAGGAACTCGACCTGCGCGCCAAATAACCCTCTCCATCTCCGCCGAGCGTGGTTGCCGCCTGCAATTGGTATGGCAGCCTGAAAAAAGCTGGAGCCACGCCGGATTTTTGCGCGCGCCCTGCGCCGAACTGCGCTAAAGGCTTTTTTGGCCGGACCAGCGCCCATCGTGGAAGTGCCCCGCCGGCCGACATAGCCGCCACGGGGCCTTATTCCATGACCACAGAATCCCAAGTACCATCCGACCAGCGCTATGCCGCCTTTCGCCACCGGCCGTTCCTGAGCTACTGGGCGGCGCGCTTCCTCTCGACATTCTCCACCCAGATCGTGTCGGTCGCCGTCGGCTGGCAGATCTACGATCTCACCCGCGACCCGTTCGACCTCGGCCTTGTCGGCATCGTCCAGTTCCTGCCTTCGCTGCTGCTAGTGCTGGTCACCGGCGACGTTGCCGATCGTTTCGGGCGCCGGCTGATCATGGCGGCGGCGGTGCTGGTCGAGGCGGGCTGCGCCTTGGCCCTGCTGCTGCTGACGCTACGCGGCCTCTCCGGGCCGATGCCGGTCTTCATCGTGCTCGCCATGTTCGGCATCGCGCGCGCCTTCTTCGGGCCGGCCTCCTCATCACTGTTCGCCAATCTGGTGCCGCCCGAGGATTTCGCCAACGCCATCGCCTGGAACTCGTCCGCCTGGCAGACGGCAACCATCGTCGGGCCGGTCGCCGGCGGCCTGCTCTACGGGCTTTCAGCCGAAGCCGCCTACACCACCGCCGCCGTGCTGATGCTGGTTGCCGCCGTGCTGATCTTCACCATCCCGAAGCCTGCCCAGCGCAGCCGGACCGACAGGCCGACGGTACAGACCCTGTTCGCCGGCTTCGGCTATATCTGGAGCGAAAAGATCGTGCTCGGCGCGATTTCGCTCGATCTGTTTGCGGTGCTCCTGTCCGGCGCCTCGGCGCTGCTGCCGGTCTACGCGCGCGATATCCTCGAACTCGGCCCATGGGGGCTCGGCCTGTTGCGCTCGGCGCCCGGCGTCGGCGCCATCTGCGTCGCCATCTGGCTGGCCGGACACCCGATCCGCAACCATGCCGGCCTTGTCATGCTCGCCTTCGTCGCGCTGTTCGGCGCATTCACGGTTCTGTTCGGCCTCTCGACCATCACCTGGCTGTCGATTGCGGCCCTTGCGCTGCTCGGCGCCACCGACATGTTCAGCGTCTATATCCGCGAGACGCTGATCCAGCTGTGGACGCCGGACGACGTTCGCGGCCGCGTCAACGCTGTCAACCAGGTGTTTGTCGGCGCTTCCAATGAGCTCGGCGAATTCCGCGCCGGTACCATGGCGGCGTTGATCGGCACGGTTCCGGCCGTGGTGGTCGGGGGTGTCGGGGCGATCGCCGTTGCCGGCCTATGGGCGGTGCTGTTCCCGCAGCTGCGCAAGGTGCGTCATCTCAGGGGGCGAAACTGATTACCGCAGCGCCGGCTTGCCGAAAATCATCGGCAGGAACTCGCCGAGCCAGCGCTTGAGGTGCATGTCCCAGATCAGCCGGCCGCCGAGATGGTCGCGGCCGGGCTGCGCGCCGGGCAGTTCGAAGCGGTGCGCGCCGCGCACCACCCAGCGCTGCATCATCGCCCGGGTCAATTCGCCATGGAACTGGATGCCCCAGGCATTGTCGCCATAGCGGAAGGCCTGGTTGGGATAGGTTTCGGCCGTCGCCAAAAGCGTCGCGTCCTTCGGCAGCGAAAAGCCCTCGCGATGGAATTGATAGACCATCTCCGGCCAATGTATCAGCCTGCTGCCCGCTTCGGTCGCCTTAAGCGGATACCAGCCGATTTCGACGAGGCCCTCGCCGTGGCCCTCGACCCTGCCGCCAAGATGCTTGACCAGCATTTGCGCGCCGAGGCAGATGCCAAGCAGCGGCCGGTTCTCGTTGAGCGGAATTTTAAGCCAGTCGGTCTCGCGGCGGACGAACTCGTCGCCGTCATTGGCGCTCATCGGCCCGCCGAACACCACGGCGCCGGCATGGCCATCCAGCGTCTGCGGCAAGGCCTCGCCGAGCGGCGGTCGGCGGATGTCGAGGTCGAAGCCTTCCTCGATAAGCATATGGCCGACCCGTCCGGGGCTCGAATGCTCCTGATGCAGCACGATCAGGATCTTTGGTCTCGGACTTGGCTTGGGCGGCATTGGAAGGCGGGATCCTGTCTATTCGTCGCTTGAGGTTCCGGCAGCACCAGGAGCCGCGGCGGCCGCCTTGAGGCGCGCCTCGACACGGTCGCGACGTTCGACGCCGATCAGCTCGGCGACCCGCCACACGGTATTGTCCTCGAGCTCGTGCAGCTCGCCATCGGCATAGACGATCTCCCACATCAGGCCGATGAAGGCCTTTCGCGCCTCGGCGTCGAGATGGCGCTTGAGCACGCTGGTGAAGGCGTAGAGGTCGATCGCCTCATTGTCGGCCCGCTCGCCGGCAGCCGCCAACGCGTCGAGTTCGTCGCCGCTGATCGAGTAGCTTTCCGCCAGCACCTTCTTGAACCGTTCCCATTCGCTATCCTGGCGCACCCCGTCGGCGTTCATCACGTGGAAAAGCAGGGCGGACGCGGCAATGCGCGGATCGTCGGCGCTGGGGCTGGCGCCACCACCGGACGGCAGATCCCTTAGAAACGACAAAACGCGTTCGAACATCAAATCATTCCCAATAAGCCCGGGTCCACTCGACCCTGATCAGAATAAACGAAACCGGCGCGTCGATTTATCCGCCGCGTCGTCTGGATCGACGCCAGGGTCGTCGGGCAGCCGCGTCAGCTCCTGCGCTGGCTCGACGGCCTCGGCATCTTCCGGCACTTGGGCAAACGCCGCCGCGGTGATTGGTGTCACATGATCCTCGCCGGCACGGTCGTCCGTCTTCTCCTCGGTCGCTGTGCCCGGTGTCTCCGCCGTGTGCTCGATCGTCCCGGCTCTTTCCTGTGCCGGCCCGGCTGGAGCCGCGATGGCCGGCACCGGCGCCTCCGGCGTATCCTCATGACCGTCGATCAACTGCCCGAGCCGCTCCATCGGCGCCCGCCATTCGAATGCATCGAGCCTGCCGGTGATCGGCGATACCGGAGCCCAGCGTTCGGAGACGACACCATCGGCAACCCAGGCCGGGTCGCGCGGCGCTCTCACCGCCTTCGACAGCAACTGCCGCACCTTGCCCTGGTCGCCGGTCTCGGCCTCCTCGATATCGGCCAGCAGCAGATAGGCGCCTTCGCGGCGATCCATGCGGATCGCGGCTTCCGCCTCCCGGCGGGCGGTTGAAAAATCCTGCGCATCCAGCGCGGCGCGCGCCACGGCAAGCGAGGACTCGGCATGGTTCTTCTTCAGCTCCTGCAGCTTCTTTGCCCGGTTCAGCCGGTCGAGCACGGCATCGCCCGGCCTGGCATGGGTGTAGAGCTCGGCGATCTCCGGATGCGGCTCGGCCTTCCACCCCGCCTCGAGGATTTTCGAGCCTTTGCGCACGTCGTTCTGCCTAAACAGCAATTTCGCCGCGACGACCGCCGCCGGTGCAAAATCCGGCCGCAGCCGGTTGGCTTCGAGCGCCGCCGCCCTTGCGGCATTGGCATCGCTGTCGATCAGCGCCTGCGCCTTGGCGGTCAGCAGCACGGCGCGGCGGCGGTTGGCGGCGTCACGCTCGATCTGCCGGGTCGACTTCTGGGCGTCGACCAGTTTCAGCGCGCCATCCCAGTCGCCGCGTCCAGTCAGGTCTTCCAGCGTCGATTCGGCCGCCCAGGCCAGTTGCGGCGCCACCGCCGCGGCACGGCCGGCATAGTGGCGGGCTGCGTTGCGGTCGCCGAGCCGCTCGGCCTCGAGATAAAGCCCGCGCAGGCCGAGCAGCCGCATTTCGGGATCATCGAGCATGGTCTCGAACTTTTCGCGGGCGCCTTCATGGTCGCCTTCGAGCAGCGAGGCCTGCGCGTCGAGCAGCTGGATCAGTGGCTCCTGATCGGAGCGGATCAGCTTTGCCGCTTCCTTGGTCTTCTTGCGGGCGAGCGCGCCGTCACCGGCCCCGGCGGCGATCATCCCGGTCGACAGCGCCTGGTAGCCGCGGTCGCGGCGACGCACGCGGAAATAGCGCGAGATCGTATAGGGGCTGTTCCACAGCGCCTTGATCACCCACCAGACGATCATCACCGCGGCAACCACGGCAACGACCGCCACCGCCGCGACCATCAGGCTGACCTGATATTGATAGCCGTTGAAGGTGACGAGCATTTCGCCCGGCCGGTCGGCCAGCCAGGCGAAGCCGAGCCCGAGCGCAAAGACGACGGCAAGGAAGGCGAGGATGCGGATCATCGGGTTCCTCACGCCTTCATCGCGCCGGCGATGAGCGAATCGATCAGCGTCTCGACCTCCATCCGCGCTTTCAGCTTGCCGGCAAAGTCGGCGCCGGCGGCCTTGGCCGCCTCAGGCAGGGTTTCGTATTCGCTGAGCGCCTTGGCGTAGTCGCCCTGGTTGACCGCGACCTCCATGCGCGCGACGGTTTCCGGAACGCCGGTGCCTTCGACGGCGCCGATCGGCCTGACCTTGACCAGCGATTCGGCGCTGGACAGCAGCTTCTGCAGGATGCCGGCATTCTGGTCGATGGGCGTCGCGGCAGCGACCATCGCGTTGGCGGCGGCGTCCGCTTCGGCGGCGATCTCGGAGCGCATCGGGACGCCCTTTTCGGCATAGGTGCGCAACGTCGCGATCTCGGGTGCATCGGGTGAGATCGCGGCAAAGGTTTCCAGCTCGGCGGCGAACGGTGCACCACGGTCGAGCGCTGCCTTGAGCGCCGAAGCGGCAATGGCCAGTGCGATCTTCGGCTGCGAAGCCTGTGCATCGACCTTGCCGGAGATCTGTGAAACCGACCGTTCCAGGGCCGCAAGCCGGCTGTCCTGCGCCTTTGTCGTCTCGCCGGCCGATTTCACCAGCGCATCGAGCGCGGCCAGCCTTTCGTTGAGCGGGCCGAGATCGACCGGCGCCGTACCGCCGGCTTTGCCGAGGGCCGCAACCGCCGTCTCGATCTGCCTTACCTTGTCGCCAAGTGCTGCCAGGCCGGCATTGTCGCCGGCACCGCCTTGCTCGACCGCCGACTTCAACGCCGCGACGTCCGCCCTGACCTGATCCAGCGCCGACGACAGCCCGTCCACCTTGGCCGATGCGTCATTGTTGGCGCCGGCCTGTCTGAGGTCCGCGACCTCGCGTTTCAGCGAAACGATCTCACCATTGACCGCGTCGAGCGACACGCCGCCCGACCCCGGCGCACCGAGCAGGCCGGCAAATTGCAGCCCGCCGGCCGCGGCGAGGGCGATGACGCCGCCGATAATACCGGCGGCGATGCCGTTGATGCCGCTTCGCTTCGGCTGCGCTGCCATATGGTCGTCCCTCGTCTCAGCTGTCTTCTCACCGGAACCTGGGATCCTCGGTTCGTTGGCCCCGGTTCCGCTGGATGCATCTTCGAAACTGTAATCGGAAACCGCGGAGCGCCCGGCCGGCGCATCCGAACCGGCGGGATAAGGGGTTTCCGCTTCCCTGGCAGAATCGACGCCGGCGTCCGCCGGCTCTTGCGTGCCGGCCGGCGCGGCTGCGTCGGCATGTTCCCATGGCTCGAGATCGGTCTGGTCCGCATGCACCGGCTCTTCAGGTGGCTCCGGCTGCGAGGCGTTCGCCGCTTCCTCGGCCCGCGCCTCGTCGGTCCGCGAGGTCACGGCATTCTGTTCGTCGGCGACTCGCGAGACGGCGCCAGGCTCAAGCTCGATGGTCACCGGCTCACGGCGGCTCTTGGAATGCCGCATCTTCGGCGTCTTGACCATGCTCGGGCTCCGCAAAATTCGCTTCGGGATGGTTGAAAGGGTCTAGCACATCACCAAGCGGTGAAAAGGGGCGGCGTGATGACGCCACGGCTTGGAGTTCAGTTTTGGCAAAACGCCGCAGGGCCGAATCCGCGTTTCAAGCCAAGGCCCATGCTCGGCACACAAAAAACCCGCCTCGGCGGGCGGGTCGTTGGAGCCAATTGGCACCATAACCAAATTACTAGCATAGCTGCCGGCACAAAGCAAGAACAAAATGTGCCCGAGGGCAATCGCCTGCGTTTGGCGCCGCCCTTCAAGCACGGCACAGAGCCGCCGCTAATGCCATCAGCGCGGCGCCTGCAAAAGTCCCAGCAAGGCATCTTCGCTGGGCTCGAGCGCAATCCGTATCCTTTCGCCAGCGACATCGCCCAAGGCCGCGGCAATGCGTCCCGACAGCGCGAAACAGCGCGTGTCCTGAAAAAGGCTACGCAGCGCCGGCCGGCTAGCCAGGGCCTGCATCGCTTTTGCCGCGTTGGCCGAATAGAGCAGCACCGCCTCGACCGGCCGGGCGGACAGGCGCGCAAGAACGGCCTCGTCGGAGTAATCCAGGACAACGGTGTCGTAGGTCTCGACGGCGCGGATCTGAACGCCCGACGCCAACAGCCCTTCCTCGAAGCCGGGAAATCTTACCCGCCCGCAGAGATAGACGATCGTCTGCCCCGCGTAACCGCCAGCAAGCGCATCGGCCAGCGCCTCGGCATTGCCCGGGCCTTCGCTGACCGACAGAAACGCGGCAGCGCGGGCGGCTTCCGCCGTCTTCCTGCCGACGGCGTGGCACGGCAAGCCGGCGAGCGCCGCGATGACCTCTTTCGGCGCATGGCGAACGGCATTGGCGCTGGTGACCGCGACCGCCGCGGCGTCAGCGAGCGCGCCGGCATCGACCGGCAGCGTCACGGTTCCGGTCAATGGCAGCAGGATCGGCTGAAAGCCGGCATCCGCAAGCCGGCGCCCCGTGCGCGACGCGCCCGGTTCGGGCCTCGTCACCAGGACGCGGAGCATGTCAGGTCCAGCCATCGAAGAATGTTTCGCCGGCCTTGGCCCGAACGGTCGCCGCGGCTTCCGCGCCAATGCGCGCCGCCTCCTGCGCCGGCCCTTGCAGCCTGACTTCATGCGACTGCGTGCCATCGGGCGAGATGATCAGCCCGGCAAAGGAAACCGTTCCGCCCGATATCGTCGCATGTCCGGCGATCGGCGTGCGGCAGGACCCGTCGAGCGCCGCCAGGAAGGCGCGCTCGCAGGCCAGCGCCTCGCCGGTCGGCCCGTCGTGGATCGCTGCCAGCATCTGTTCCACGTCGCGGTCTCCGATGCGGCTTTCGATGCAGATCGCGCCTTGCCCCGGCGCCGGCGGAAAGACCTCGAGCGGCATCAGGTCGGTGACGACGTCTTCGAGCCCGAGCCGCTTCAGCCCGGCATAGGCGAGGATGGTGCCGTCGGCGATGCCGTCGTCGAGCTTGCGCAGCCGCGTCTGCACATTGCCGCGAAACATCACCACTTCGACGTCCGGCCGCATCCGCCGGATCAGCGCCTGGCGCCGCAGCGACGACGAACCGACCCTGGCGCCTTGCGGCAGGCCGGCAATCGTTCGCGCCGCCTTGCCGATGAAGGCATCGCGCGCGTCCTCGCGCGGCAGGAACGCGGACAGTTCCAGCCCCTCGGGCAACAGCGTCGGCATGTCCTTCGACGAATGCACGGCGATGTCGATGCGGCGCGCCAGCAGCGCCTCCTCGATCTCCTTGGTGAACAGGCCCTTGCCGCCGGCTTCCGACAGCGGCCGGTCCTGGATGCGGTCGCCGGTGGTCGAGATGACAACCACCTCGAAAGCTTCCGCCGGCATGCCGTGCGCCGCCATCAGCCGCGCCTGCGTTTCATGCGCCTGCGCCAGCGCCAACGGGCTGCCGCGTGTTCCGATTCTCAAGGTTGTTTGCATGACGCGTCGTCCGTGATAACCCCCGGCAGGTTTTCGGGCTTTCTCCTATCGGGGAAAGGCCGGTTGCACAATCATCGAGGACAGCGACGAATTGATCCGCGTTCTGGGCATCGAGACGAGTTGCGACGAGACCGCCGCCAGCGTGGTGGCGCTGGACGGTCGCAGCACGCCGCAAATCCTGTCGAACATCGTGCTCAGCCAGATCGAGGAGCATGCTGCTTTCGGCGGCGTCGTGCCGGAGATCGCCGCGCGCGCCCATGTCGAGGCGCTCGACGGCATCATCGAGGCAGCGCTGGCCGATTCCGGCGTCGAGCTCGCCGACATCGATGCGATTGCCGCCACCGCCGGCCCCGGTCTTGTCGGCGGGCTGATCGTCGGCCTGATGACGGCCAAAGCAATCGCCGCGGCAGCAAAAAAACCGCTGATCGCCATCAACCATCTCGAAGGCCACGCGCTGACGGCCAGGCTGACCGACGGGCTCGACTTTCCCTACCTCTTGCTGCTGGTCTCCGGCGGCCATACCCAGATCGTCGCCGTGCGCGGCGTCGGCGACTACCAGCGCTGGGCGACGACGATCGACGACGCGCTTGGCGAAGCCTTCGACAAGACGGCCAAGATGCTCGGCCTGCCCTATCCGGGCGGACCGAATGTCGAGAAGGCGGCGGCAACCGGTGACGCGACGCGTTTCGCCTTTCCGCGCCCGATGAAGGGCTCCGTGCAGCCCGATTTTTCCTTCTCCGGCCTCAAGACCGCGGTGCGCCAGGCGGCAACCGCGATTGCCCCGCTGAGCGACCAGGATGTCGCCGATATCTGCGCCTCGTTCCAGGCGGCGGTCGCGGATGCGCTGGGCGACCGTGTTGCGCGGGCGCTGACCCGGTTCCGTCAGCAATTCCCGGACAAGGCCGAGCCTGCATTGGTTGTCGCCGGCGGCGTCGCCGCCAATCGGACCATCAAGGCGACATTGCAGGGCCTGTGCGAGCAGGCCGGGTTCAGCTTCGTCGCGCCGCCGCTCAACCTCTGCACCGACAATGCGGCGATGATCGCCTGGGCCGGCATCGAGCGCTTGCGCGCCGGCATATCAGGTGAAAACGCCGCCGATTTCGTGCCGCGCTCGCGCTGGCCGCTGGACAGCGTCTCGGCCCCGATGGTCGGCTCGGGCCGGCGTGGGGCCAAGGCATGACCGGCAGCGAGCACAAGGCGCCAAGCGGCTGGCGCGTCGCCGTGCTCGGCGGCGGCGCCTGGGGCACGGCGCTGGCGCTGGCCACGCTGCGCGCCGGTCATTTCGTCCGCCTCTATGCGCGCGACCCGGAGACCGTCGCGGCGGTCGACCGTGGCGAAAATCCGCGCTATCTGCCGGGCATTGCGCTTGATCCCGGCATCGTGGCGACGAGCGACATCGAGGCGGCGCTCGACGGTGCCGACTGCGTTCTGGCGGTAGCGCCGGCGCAATCGTTGCGGATTATGCTGACGGCCGCGTCCAGCCATATGCCGGAAGGGGTCCCGCTGGTCCTCTGCGCCAAGGGCATCGAGCGCGACACCGGCGCGCTGCTGTCGTCCATCACCGAGGAAATACTGCCGGCAAATCCGGTCGCCGCTTTGTCCGGCCCAAGCTTTGCCACCGATGTCGCCAGGGGCCTGCCGACGGCCGTCGTGGTCGCCGCCCGCGACGAGGCTCTGGCCACCGAGCTTGCCGCCCGCTTTTCGGCGGAAAATCTGCGCTGTTATTCGAGCGACGATCTGATCGGCGTCGAGATCGGCGGCGCGCTGAAGAACGTCTTTGCCATTGCCGCGGGTGCCGTCACCGGCGCCGGGCTCGGTGCCAGCGCCCAGGCGGCGATGGTGACGCGCGGCTTCGTCGAATTGCGCCGCATCGGCGCCGCCTTTGGCGCCAGGCCGGAGACGCTGATGGGGCTTTCCGGCCTCGGCGACCTGCTGCTCACCTGCTCGTCCGCGCAGTCGCGCAATTTCGCCTATGGGCTGGCGCTGGGGCAAGGCAAGCCGCTTGCCGGCTTGCCTTTGGCCGAAGGCGTGCCGACGGCGGCAATCGCCGCCCGCATCGCCGGCGAGCGCCGGATCGACGCGCCGATCATCGCCGCCGTCGCCGCCATACTGGACGGCACCATAACCATAGACCAGGCTGTGTCGGCGTTGATGACAAGGCCACTCAAGACCGAAACCGACATGTAATCGCGAACGATTGCGGAGATGGAAAGATGCTGTTTGCGTTGATTTGCAAGGACAAGCCAGGAAGCCTGCAGGTGCGGCTCGACACGCGGCCCGAGCACATTGCCTTTCTGGAAGGGCTGAACGGCGACAAGAAACTGGGTTTCGCCGGCCCTTTCCTCGACGCCGACGGCAAGCCGGACGGCAGCCTCGTCGTTGTCGAGGCGCCCGATCTGGCGGCGGCAAAAGCCCTGTCGGCGGCCGATCCCTATACCAAGGCAGGGCTGTTCGAAAGCGTCGAAATCCGGCAATGGAACTGGAGCTTCAACAAACCTGTGAGTGAATGATCGTTCGTTCGCGCTGCCCCTCATCCGCCTGCCGGCACCTTCTCCCCGTGAAGAACGGGGAGAAGGGAGAAGCTCCAGCGCTGGCGACCCCTCTCCCCGTCCTTACGGGGAGCGGGTAAGGGTGAGGGGCAGCGCCAACGCTGGATAGCGACAAACCGACAACGGCAACGGGACAACTGAGATGAACTACTGGCTGTTCAAATCCGAACCTTCGGTCTTCTCCTTCGAGGACCTCAAGGCCAAGGGCAAGGCCGGCACGCAGTGGGACGGCGTGCGCAATTATGCGGCGCGCAACAACATGAAGGCGATGCAGATCGGCGATCTCGGCTTCTTCTACCATTCCAATGACGGGCTGGACATCGTCGGCATCGCCGAAGTCTGCGCTCTGGCCCATCAGGACAGCACCACCGACGATCCCCGCTGGGAGTGCGTCGACATCCGCGCCTTCAAGGCCATGCCGAAGCCGGTGACGCTGGAGCAGGCCAAGGCCAATCCAAAGCTGGCCGACATGGCGCTGGTGCGGCTCGGGCGGCTGTCTGTGCAGCCGGTGACGCCGGCCGAATGGCAAGAGGTTTGCCGCATGGGCGGCCTGACGCCGGCGCCATGACGGCGCTGACGCCGGACAGCGCCAGGAAATTCATCCTCGACAACACGGCGCTGATGGCGCCGCCGCATGTGCCGGAGATCCGCCTGCACCTGGCCGACGAGGCGCACGAACTGTGGCAGCGGACCGAGGACGAGCTGACCGAAATCGGCCTGCCGCCGCCCTTCTGGGCTTTTGCCTGGGCCGGCGGCCAAGGCCTTGCCCGCTACATCCTCGACAATCCGGCGGCGGTGCGCGGCAAGCGCGTGCTCGACTTCGCCTCCGGCTCCGGCCTTGTCGCCATTGCCGCGGTGAAGGCCGGAGCTGCCGAGGTGATCGCCGCCGATATCGACCCATTCTGCGCGACCGCGATCCGCCTCAATGCCGAGGCAAATGGGACCGAGATAAAATTCCTCATCGGCGACTGCATCGGCAGCGATGCCGGCTGGGACGTGGTGCTGGCCGGCGACGTCTTCTACGACAAAACTTTCGCCGACAGGCTGATGCCGTGGTTCGTCGCGCTGAAGGCGCGCGGCGGCGACATCCTCGTCGGCGATCCCGGCCGTTCCTATCTGCCGAGGGCGGGACTGGAACCGCTTGCCGTCTATGAAGTGGCGGTGACCCGGGCGCTGGAGGACGCCGAGGTCAAGCGCACCACCGTCTGGCGCCTTGCTTGACGGCATCGCCGAACAGGCGTTCCATCGCGCAATCGACCGGAGGGAACCATGGATTTTTCAGCAATCAATTGGCTGGCGGTAATCGTCGCCGCCGTCGTGGCGTGGTTGTTCGGCGCGGCCTGGTACATGGGCTTGAGCAAGCCGTGGCTGAAGGCCGCCAAGCTTGATCCGGCGACGATGAGCAAATCGATGCTGCCCTTCGTCGTCTCCTTCGTCGCGGAGATCGTCATGGCGCTGGTCATGTCGCTGATCATCGGCGCCGTGACCGGCGGCGAGCCGAGCCTGCTTGCCGGGGTGATCTTCGGCTTCGTTCTCTGGCTGGGGTTCGTCGCCACCACGCTTTCGGTCAACCATCGCTACGAAGGTTTCGGCTGGGATCTGACGCTGATCGATGTTGGTCACTGGCTCGGCGTGCTGCTTCTCATCGGCGCGGTGATCGGCTGGTTCGGCGCGGCGGCGGGCTGAACGTCAGGTCGGGGTCCTGGCGATTTCGTCGAGAAGCCAATCGCGAAAGGCGGCAATGCGCGCATCATTCGCCGCACTTTCGGGATAGACCAGGAAATAGGCGAATTCGGGCGCGACCTTGATGCCGAGTTCGAACGGCCGGATCAGCCTGCCTTCCGAAAGGTCGTTTGCCACCATGGCGAAATCGGCGAGCGCGACCGCGTTGCCGTCGAGCGCGGCCTGGACGGCATCCGTCGAATTGCCGAACACGATGGTCCGGCTGTCGTCGAAATCGTCGACGCCCGCCGCCGCCATCCACATGCTCCAGTTCGGCCAGGTGACGCCCTGGCGCGACCACTCGATATGGGCCAGCGTATGGTGGAACAGGTCGCGCGGCTCCTTGAGCGGCGGCCCTGACCGCAGCAAGGCCGGGCTGCAGACGGGGATGATGACGTTTTCGAACAGCCGGTGCGAGCGAAGCCCCGGATATTTGCCGGTGCCGAAACGGATGCCGAGATCGACGTCGTCGCGATCGAAGTCGCGCACCTCGTAACTGATGTCGAAACGCAGCTCGATTGCCGGATGCTGTTTGCGAAAATCGTCGACGCGCCGCATCAGCCACTTCGTCGCGAATTGCGCATCGAGGGTGACCTTCAGCAGCGCCGATCCGCGCGCCGCCTTCTGCGCCCGTGAGACGGCCCGGCCAAGCAGGTCGAGCGCATCGGTCGAAGCTTCGAACAGCACCGCGCCCGCCTCGGTCAGCCGGATCGTGCGGCTGGTGCGTGTGAACAGCACGATGCCGAGCTGATCCTCGATTTCCTTGATCTGATGGCTGACCGCTGCCGGCGTCAGGCCGAGCTCGTCGGCGGCGCGGGTGAAATTGAGGTGCCGGGCCGCTGCCTCCAGCGTCCGCAGCGCACGGGTTCCAGGCAGCAGGCGCGCCATCAGTGCCAGGCGAGGAGGGTTCGATCGAGCATTCCAATCCTCAAACAAAACTTGAAGATGCAGAAAAAACTACTCGTTTCCCGTTTTAATTTCAATCCGCCATGCTCTGAGCATCGAAGAAACATCAAACCGGATTTGATGTCCGGAGAAGCGGATTGCACCATGTCTGACATCGCCTTGCGCTCGGTAACCCTCCGCCCGGCCTGGCTGCGCGCCGTGCTTGACTGGCTTCGGCACGCAAAAATCGCGGTCAGTCTTCCCTACGAAAATGTCGAGGATCTCTCCGATCGCCAGCTTCGCGACATCGGCGGCGAACGCAAGGACATCGCACGCGCCATGGACCGCGAACTCGGCCGGCTCGGCCTTCTCGACATAGGGTGGCAAAGGAGTAGGGGAGTAGGGGAGTAGGGGAGTAGGGGAGTAGGAAAGCTAAGCGGCGCGCCCGCCCCTGTCTCTACTCTTACTGCCCTACTCCCCTATTCCCCTATTCCCTCACCTCACCACCCTTACCACCGTCCGCTCTGATAGCAGCGGCAGCAGCCGCGCCATGGTGCGGGCGGTTACCGCGACGCAGCCTTGCGTCGGCGTGAAGCCGGGGCGCGCCAGGTGGAAGAAGATGGCGCTGCCGCGCCCGCGCCGGCGCGGCACAATGTTCCAGTCCAGCACCAGGCAGGCGTCATAGAGATCGTCGGTGCGCAGCATCCGCTCATGGCTGGCGCCATAGGGGATTTTGACCGGGCGGTTGTAGTTGCGGTCCCCGGGCACTTCGCACCAGCCGAGGTCGCGGCCGATCGGCGTCATCGCCAGCCGCGTCCGGCGGCCGCCGGCAAAACGGTCGCCGCGAAAATACCCCGACAATATCCGCATCGAGGCAAGCGGCGTGGCGCCGTCGCCCTCGCGCTTGCCGGCCGAGATGCCGCCATGCCCGAGCGCACATGGAAACACCAGTTTGCCGGCCTGCAGAAAGCCCTGGCTGGGTTGGCCGGGGCGCGCGCGCACGGTGAGCACGGTGAGCCCTTTCGGCAAAATTGCGCCGACTGCATTGCGATCGTGTTTTTTCTTGTATGATCGTGCCACGGAACAAATCACTGTGAACGGCTGTTGTGCCGGTCAGCTTCCGCATAAACAGGCAGCGGTCAACTGAAATCTCTTTTCAAAACAACGGATTGATCCATGACTTCACGCACCATTCTGATCGTCGACGACGATGACGACCTGCGCGGCACCCTTGTCGAGCAATTGTCGCTTTATGAGGAATTCGATGTCCTGCAGGAAGCGACCGCCGCCAAAGGCGTCGCCACGGCGCGTGGCGGGCTCATCGACCTGCTCATCATGGATGTCGGCCTGCCCGACATGGATGGCCGCGAGGCGGTAAAGATATTGCGCAAGGGCGGCTACAAGGCGCCGATCATCATGCTGACCGGCCATGATACCGATTCCGACACCATCCTTGGCCTCGAGGCCGGCGCCAACGACTATGTGACGAAGCCGTTCCGTTTTGCCGTGCTGCTGGCCCGCATCCGCGCGCAGTTGCGCCAGCACGAACAGAGCGAGGACGCCACTTTCTCGGTCGGCCCCTACACGTTCAAGCCCAGCCAGAAGCTTCTGATCGACCCGCGGGGCGCCAAGGTGCGGCTGACCGAAAAGGAAGCCTCGATCATCAAATATCTCTACCGTGCCGACCAGAAGGTGGTGACCCGCGACGTGCTGCTGGAGGAAGTCTGGGGCTACAATTCCGGCGTCACCACGCATACGCTCGAAACTCACGTCTACCGGCTGCGCCAGAAGATCGAGCGCGATCCTTCCAACGCGGAAATTCTCGTGACAGAAAGCGGCGGCTACAAGCTGGTTCCTTAAACATTTCATTATTCAAATAAGCGATCCGGGCGGGGCGCTTTTCGGGTACGGTCCTGAGGCTGGAGGTGGTTTTGGATCGGCCTCGTAGGGGAGGAGTCGGACTGACGGTTCGGGGACATAGCTAGATGGCGCTGGATGACGACATCCGCATCCTGTCCACCGTGAGGCTCTTCGAGGGCTTTACGCAGGAACAGCTGCGTCTGCTCGCCTTCGGCGCCGAAACCACCATGTTGAAAGCCGACCACAAGCTTTACCGCGAGGACGACGAGGCTGATTCGGCCTACATCGTGGTCAGCGGCCGCATCGTCCTCTACCGCGAGCACGACGGCGAGCGCATCCCGATCGGCACCGTCGGCCCCGGCACCATGCTCAGCGAACTGGCGCTGATCGCCGACACCAACCGGCTGACCAGCGCCTCCGCCGAAATCGATTCGGAAGTGCTGCGGCTCAGCCGCAAGATGTTCCGCCGCATCCTCGAGGAATACCCGGAACTGGCGGTTCACCTGCACCAGCGCATTTTGGAGGATTTCCAGGCGATGATTCGCCGCATCGAGGAACTTGGGCCGCGTTTTGCCGGCTAATATAGCGCCTCTGGCCTAACCAGATCGACTTCGGAACTGCGAGGGCTCAGGGCCGGTGCGTTGCGGAAACAAGCTCGGCCTTGCGCCGTGCCGTCTCCAGTCCGAGCGCAATGAAGCGGCGCGCATGTTTGGCCAGCTCGATGTTGTCGGTCCACAGATTGCGCCAGATCGCGGTTTTCCGCGACAGGTTCTCGTCGACGATTTCCGAGGAGAAGGATTCGAAGCTGAGGTCGTCGCTGTAGCCGATGGCGGTCAGCGCATCGAATATCGCGGCAAAATCGATATTGCCGGTGCCGAGGAAACCGCGATGGCTCTCGCCGATATGGACATAGCCGATCTTCCCGACCGCATTGCGAATGGCCAAGCCGACATCGGCCTCCTCGATGTTCATGTGGAAGCTGTCGAGATGCAGGAAGATATTGTCGGAGCCGCTGTCCGCGATGAAGGCCATGCCTTGCGCGGCGGTGTTGAGCAGATTGCTTTCGAAGCGGTTGACGATTTCGAGGTTGAGGGTGACGCCGGCTGATTTTGCCGTGTCCGCCACCTCGGCCAGCGTGCCGGCGCTGCGGTTCCACTGGTCAGGCGTCGGCGCCTCGCTCTGCAAGCCGTGGCTGGTGCTGAGGATGCCGGCAACCTTCTGGCCGCCGAGATCGCGGGTCAGCGCGATCGTACGTTCCAGGATTTCGATGCCGTGCGCGGCAATCGTTTTGTCGGCGCTCGAAATATCGCCGCCGGCCGGCAGTCCAATGCTGATCGCAACGCCGAGGCCGAGATCGGCGATCCGCTTGGCCAGACCGTCAATGTCGACATTGGCGGGGTCGAGATAGGAGAATTCGATCAGGTCGAAGCCGGCTTCCCTGGTGTTGGCCAGCGTCCGCTCGAGGTCGCCCTGCGCCGAGCTCGCCGACCAGACGAATGAGTGGATTCCGATGCGCGACATGATCGTCTCCGGTTATTTCCAGCTGACCCAAGTCCAAAGCGGTTTTGGCAATCCGATGCTCGGACAAAAAGGTGCGGGCGGGCATACCCGCCGCCCCCCGCGTGGGGGGCTTATAGAGCCCCGGGGGCGCCCGTGTAATACGTCAAATTGTCGGCCGTGATCAGCTTCGGGTCGAGCAGCACCGTCGGCTCGGCCGGCTTCTTGCCGGCAAGCAGGTCAGCCGCCATCGTCAGCGACTGGCCGGCCATCACATAGGGATCCTGCGAGGCCGAGGCCTTGATCATCGACGTGCCGGAGGCGAGTTCCTTCTCGATATCGGGTGCACCGTCGACCGCGGTGAAGATGAACTCCGAGCGGTTGAGCTGCTTGGCCGCAAGCTGGGCGCCGATCGCCGTCGGATCGTTGATCGCGAAGACCGCGTCGATCTTGTCGAAACGCGTCAGCAGCGACTGGAACACTTTCAGGCCGCCGTCACGCGAGCCTTCGGCGTTCTGGTCGTCGGAAAGGATCTTGATGTCGGGGTGCTTTGCCAGCACGTCCTTGCAGCCCTTGACCCGCTCCAGGATCGACGACGAGGCCGGGCCATTGAGGATGACATAGTCGCCCTTGCCGCCGGTATTATCGACCAGATACTGGCAGGCCTCTTCGCCGGCCTTGACGTTGTTGGTCATCACGGTGACGTCGGCGCCGGGCGCCGAAACGTCGAAAGCGGCAACGACGATGCCGGCCGCCTGCGCCTTCTTCACCGCCGGCGCGATCGCCTTGGCATCGACTGCGTTGAGCATGATGACGTCGACACCGGCAGCGATGAAGGAATCGACCTGCGATACCTGCTTGTTGAGATCGTAGTCGGCCGATACCGAGGTCACCTGCACATTCGGGTTGATCTTCTTGGCCGCGTCCTCGATGCCCTTGATGGTGGCGACGAAGAACGGGTTGCCGAGCAGTCCGACCGAGATGCCGACCTTGTTCAGATCCTTTGCCGATGCCGGCGCGATGACGGCGGCCGCAAGGGCGACGCCGCAGAGCAGTTTAGCGATGGTCTTCATTGTTTTATTTTCCTCCTGATGCCCCGCGCCTCTCACGGTGCGTTACACATGAAACCGGCTCGTTGGATGCCGGCGACTAAGGGCCATCACGTTCTTGCTCCTGCCTGGAGCCGGTAACGGTCGAGGGCGACCGCCACGATGATGACCAATCCCTTGATGATGTACTGCCAGATGTCCGAAACACCGGCGAGGATGAGCCCGTTGGACAGCACGGCGATGATCAGGCCGCCGATCAGCGTGCCCCAGATCGAGCCGACACCGCCGACGAAACTGGTGCCGCCGAGGATGACTGCGGCAATGGCGTCGAGTTCGTAGGACTGGCCGAGCTGAAGCCCGTTGGCGGCATAGAGCCGGGCCGCCGACATGGCGCCGCCAAGGCCGGCCAGAAGGCCGGAAACGCCGTAGACGAAGAGCAGCACCAGCGGCACCTTGATGCCGGTCAGCCTGGCGGCCTCGGCGTTGCCGCCGACGGCGTAGATCCAGGTGCCGAGCACGGTGCGCTTGAGCACCAGCCAGGACAGGACGACGACCGCCAGCGCGATGATTACCAGCCACGGAATGCCGAACAGCGAACCGTTGCCGATGAAGTCGAACGGCAGGTCCGCGTTGAACACCGTCGTGTCCTGGCCGAGCAGGCGGGCGACGCCGCGCACGGCGGTCAGCGATCCCAGCGTGACGATGAAGGGCGGCAGCTTGATATAGGCGATCAGCAGCCCGTTGATGACGCCGAAACCGAGCCCGACGAGAATGGCCGCGGGCACCCCCAGCAGTCCCCAATCGGGCACCAGCGACACCATCACTGCCACCATCGCCGAGGCGGCAAGGATCGAGCCGACGGACAGGTCGATGCCGCCGGTCAGGATGACGAAGGTCATACCGGCGGCCAGCACGATGTTGATCGACGATTGCTGCATGACGATCAGCAGATTGGTCTGGGTGAAAAAGCGCGGATTGATGAACTGGAAGCCGACCGCCAGCAGGATCAGGATCGGCAGCATGCCGAGTGCGGCAATGGCGGTACGCCACCTCGTGCTCCTGCCGACCGCCCGGTCGTCCGCTTTCATCGTGTCGGCCACCTTGTCGGTCATCGCTGAGCCGCTCCCGTTGCAAGTTCCATGATCGCTTCCTGCCGCAGCGGCTCGCCCTCCGACGCCGTCACCTCGCCGGCAATGGTGCCGTCGCGCATCACCAGCACGCGGTCGGCGATGCCGATCACCTCCGGCAGTTCGCTGGAGATCATCAGGATGGCGATGCCTTTCTTGGCCAGGTTGTCGATCAGCCGATAGATTTCCGACTTGGCCCCGACATCGACGCCGCGGGTCGGCTCATCGAGGATGACGACCTGCGGCTCGGTTTCCAGCAGGCGGGCGAGCAGCACCTTCTGCTGGTTGCCGCCCGACAGCGAGCCGGCATTGGCCTGCACCGAGCTGGTGCGGATGGTGAGGTCTGACACCGCCTTGGCGGCGCGCTTTTCGGCAGCCGTGAAGTCGCGCAAACCGCCGGCCTTCGCGTCCTTTGCCAGCACGCCCATGCTGATATTGTCGGAGATCGACATGTCGAGAAACAGGCCAAGTTGCTTGCGGTCCTCGGTCAGGTAGGCGATGCCGGCATCGAGCGCCTCGCTCGGCGAACCGATGGATATCGGTTTGCCGCCGAGCTCCAGCGTGCCTGATGTGTGCCTGTCGGCGCCGAAGATCAGCCGTGCCAGTTCGGTGCGGCCCGAGCCGACCAGGCCGGCCAGTGCCAGCACCTCGCCCTTGTGGAGGTCGAAGGAACAATTCTTTATGAGATTGCCGTCCGACATGCCGCGCACCGACAGCGCGATGGCGCGCTTGCTGTCCGGCGGACGGTGATCCTTCTTGTAGAACGTCGACAGATCGCGCCCGACCATCATCGATACCAGGCGCGAGGCGTTCAGGTCGGCGCGGTCGAGCGTGCCGACATAGCCGCTGTCGCGTAGCACGCTGACGCGGTCGGCGAGCTGGTAGACCTCTTCCATGCGGTGGCTGATGTAGATGATGGCGATGCCTTGCGACTTCAGCGTCGCGATCACCTCGAACAGCCGGTCGGTCTCACGCGAGGTCAGCGACGTGGTCGGCTCGTCCATGACGATGATGCGCGCATTGGTCGACAGCGCGCGGGCGATTTCCACCAGCTGTCGCTCGCCGAGCGACAGGCTTGCGACCGGAGTGCGCGCCGAGAAGGTCACGCCGAGCCGCGCGATGATCTCGCTGGCGCGCCGATTGCACTGCTCGCGGTCGACAACGCCGAACCGTCGCGGCTCGTTGCCGAGAAAAATGTTCTGCGCTACCGACAGATTAGGCGCCAGCGACAGCTCCTGATAGATGACCGCAATGCCGGCGGCGCGCGCCTTGATCGGGTCGCCCGTCGCGGCCGGCACGCCGTCGATCAGGATTTCGCCGCCGGGGTCCGGCCGATAGGCGCCGGACAGCACCTTCATCAGCGTCGACTTGCCGGCACCGTTTTCGCCCATCAGCGCGTGCAGCTCGCCGGCGTGAACGGCCAGCGACACATCGTGCAAGGCGCGGATCGCAGCGAACGTCTTGGAGATGTGGCGCATCTCCAGCACCGGCTGGCGCACCGTCTCGATCCGGGCGGCGGCGCTCATCGCGCACCTCCTGCAGCTGCGCTGGCCACAGCCCGGTCGGCGGCAAGGCCGCGCCAGTCGTTGCGATAGCCGGCAAGGCCGCTGAAACTTGCCGCATGCACCGCCTCCGGCGCTTCGGTGGCAAACTCGCGTCCGACGCTTTCGAAGGCAAGTGCGGCAGCACCGGTGGCGCTGCCCTCCAGCGTTGCGCCCTGCAGGAAAGCCTGCCCGGGCCGCAACTGCGCCAGCAACGCGGCAAGCAGGCCGCCATTGTTCAGGCCGCCGTCGACGATCACTGTGTTGTCCGAATGGATCAACTCGAGGCACAGATCGACCATCAGCGCGACATAGAGCAGCGCCATGGCCGCGCGTTCCTCGGCATTGGGCGTACGCCCGACCAGTTCGCCGCGGCGGTGCGGCATCGGGCCGCCGGGGGCGAAGCTCGGCAGCGCCATAATGCCGGCGTCGATCACCCGTTGTATCGATGACGGCGCGATTGCGCCCTGCCAGCCAGCGCTGATCGTGGCGAATTCGCGCCCACCCATGAAGCGGACGGTTGGCACCGGGCCGCCATCGACATCGACATTGACCAGCATGTCGCGCTCGCCGTCGAGTGCGTCGAGCGGGCAGTCGGGATTGAGGACGACCACCCAGGTGCCGGTCGAGACCACGGTCACCGGCCCGAGCTGCTGCCGGCGGTAGGCATGGAGCGCGGCATTGCTGTCGTGGACGCCATTATGGATGGCGACAGGCTTCGCGGCCTGGCCGAAGCGCTGCTCGCCGATCACCGCGCCGGCACGCTCGAAGGCGGGCATCTGGCCGCGCCAGCCCTCGGCATCGACTAGCGAGCTGAAATCGCGTTTGCGCGGCGCCCATAAATGCGAGTGGCAGCCAAGATACGACACTTCCGATACCGGCCGGCCGCCAAACCGCCAGCTCCAATATTGGGGGTAGCCGAGGATCGATTTCGCTGCGGCGAAGGCACCGGGCTCCACCTCGTTCAGCCACAACATGTGGCGGCCGTAGTTGAAGCCAAGCGGCAGGCGCGGCGAAAAGGTCTCGGCAAAATCCGGAATGCGGCGGTCGATCTGCGCGGCGATTTCAGCTGGCGGTTCCTGCTCGTAATCGAGGATCGGATGCGTCAGCGCGGCTTCGTCGACCAACGCGAAGGTACAGCCATGGCCGGATACCATCAGCCCTTCCACGCCATGCGTGTCGACTGCAGCATCGATGGCGCGAGCCGCCCAGTCGTGCAGCGCTGGCTCGTCGAGCACGCTGAAGCCGCCTTTGCGGATCCAGCTCGGCTGGCTGCGGCGCTCGTCGAGGATCTGTCCGTCCTGGCCGAAGACGAACAGCTTCGAATTGGTCTTGCCGAAATCGAGGACGGCGATGTTCACTGGGCGCCTCCCGAGGAAGCCGCGATCCGCACCATGACGCCGGCATCTTCGAGCATGCGGGCATCTGTCTCGGACAGGCCGTCATCGGTGACCAGCGTGCCGATCCGCGACAGCGGCAGTGCCACATTGCGCGCGTGGATCGACAATTTTCGGCTGTCGGCCAGCACGACGATCTGGTCGGCGCAGAGGCTGAGCTCGACGATCGAGCGGACCAGCAGCGGGTGCGATTCCAGAAGGCCTTCCTGGCCGATGCCTTGCGCGCCGAGAAAGAACTTCGAGGCGTAGAACGGCACCGTCTGCGTCAGCGAATGGATGATGCCCGGCTCGCGGTGCAGTTCGCCGCCGGCGACGGTGAGGCTGCAATGGCCGTGGTCGCTGAGATAGGCCGCGAGCGGCATCGAGTTGGTGTAGAGCCGGATGTTGCGGTCGGCGAGCTTGACGCCGAGATGGAAGCAGGTCGAACCGCCATGCACGATGACCGCGTCGCCGTCGCGCACCATGGTGGCGGCGAGAGCGGCGATCTGCCGCTTGGCCTCGACGGCGAGGTCGCGGTTCTCGTCATAGGGCCTGGCATAGGCGACGCCGGCTTGCGAAGCGCCATCGAGCGCCGAGATGCCGCCATAGACCTTGCGCGCTTCGC
The DNA here is from genome assembly GCF_040318335.1 of Mesorhizobium sp. M1182. Lineage (NCBI taxonomy): Bacteria > Pseudomonadati > Pseudomonadota > Alphaproteobacteria > Hyphomicrobiales > Phyllobacteriaceae > Mesorhizobium > Mesorhizobium sp. M1182. Next base: position 98,705 of record NZ_JAMYMD010000011.1, on the reverse strand, counting down.
CGGCCTCGTCGATCTTGTCGATGTCGCGCCGCACCGTCGCCGCCGATACGCCAAGCCGCTCCTGCAGCTCGCGCACCGATGCGAAAGGCCGGTCCCGCAAAAGCTCGACAATCTGACGCTGGCGGCCGGAGTCGCTCAACCCTTACCTCCCAATGCGCTTGCCTCCCAAGCATTTTGCACGGCATTGCCGTTTTGCATGGCAATTGGTGCAACTTACTCAACGGCCCTCGGATTGCAAGCCTGATTTGACGCGATAACATCACTGTTGACGTAACTTACTCGCATCTGCGATACCAGCATGGATCTTCGTCCCGGCACCGGGACGTCCAAAGCCGTGGCCACGCGGCCGGATTGTAGAGGAATTTCGATGACGATCACTGCGGATGCGCAGGAACTGGCAGCGCTGCGGTCGCTTTCGGCCGCCATCGGCAGCGACCCGCATCTGACCCAGGCCGCCGGCGGCAACACCTCGCTGAAAGCCGGCGACACGCTCTGGATCAAGGCCTCCGGCACCTGGCTGAAGGACGCGCTCATCGCCGACATCATGGTGCCGGTCGGCATCCCGCCATTGCTCGACGCCATCGAACGGCGCGAGCCGGCCGCCGAACAGCCGCAGGCCTTCACTGTCGACGCCCTCAACGCGCGCGGCTTGCGCCCGTCGATCGAGACCACCGTGCATGCGCTGATGCCGCAGCGCATCGTTCTGCATGTTCACTGCGTCGAGACCATTTCGCTGGCCGTGCAGGCCGACTGCGAGGCCGAGGCCGCCAGGCGGCTCAACGGCCATCAATGGGCGTATATTCCCTATCGCCGGCCGGGACTGCCGCTCGCGCAGGGTATCGCCGAGCGCCTTCGGCCAGGCGTGGATATCCTGATCCTCGGCAATCACGGCCTGGTCGTTGCAGCCGAGACCGTCGCCGCGGCCGACATGCTGCTGCGGCGCGTGACACGACTGTTGGCGCGGCCGCCGCGCCAGGTGGCGGAACCGGACATCGCGGCATTGACGGCGCGCGCCGGCGACAGCGACTACAGATTGCCGGCGGACGTTGAGGCGCATGCGGTGGCGATCGACCCTGAAAGCTGCCGCATGGCTTCGGGTGGCAGCCTCTACCCCGACCACGTCATCTTTCTCGGCGAAGGCTCGGTCGTGGCGAGACCGGACGAGGGTGTGAAGCGCGTCATCGAGCGCTGCGGCGCCGCACCCGTGGCGATCCTGTTTCCTGGACTCGGCGTGTTGATGCGCGGCGACGCCGGCGCCGGTGCCGACGCCATGCAGCGCTGCCTTTCCGACGTGACGGCGCGGATCGATGTCTCGGCGAAGCTGAATTATCTGACAGCGGCGGAGAATGACGAGCTGATCAACTGGGACGCCGAAAAATATCGCCAGAAACTCAATGCCGGAGGCAGCTGACATGTCGCGTTCGTCTGGCCCGCTTGCCATCGGCATCGACATCGGCACATCCGGCGCGCGCGCCGTCGCCATGGGTCCGGACTTTTCCGTTGCCGCGCATTCCGCTATTGCCCTCGAGCGATTTGGGCCGAACGGCCGTGACCCCGCAATATGGTGGGAGGCGGTCGGCGCGACTTTGGCGGAACTGGTCAAATGTATCGATCGCGCGGCAGTGCGCTCGATCGCCGTCGACGGTACGTCGGGCACGCTGCTGCCGGTCGACGGCGCCGGGCGGCCGCTGGCCGAACCGCTGATGTACAACGACAAGGTCGCTGACGACACTATTCTGACAGCAATAGCCGGCGCGGCACCGGCAACGAGCGCTGCACTCGGGGCAACCTCCGGTCTCGCCAAGGCGCTGTCTTTCCAGCACCTGCCCGGCGTCGCCACTGTGCTGCACCAGGCAGACTGGATCGCCGGACAGTTTTCCGGCCATTTCGATGTCAGCGACGAGAACAACGCCCTGAAGACCGGCTACGACGTCGAGGCCCGGCGCTGGCCGGACTGGATCGCGGCGACCGGCGTGCGCATGGAATTCCTGCCCCGCGTCGTGCGGCCGGGCGATGTCACGGACACGCTCACCGCCAGCGCTGCGAAAATGTTCGGCCTGCCGCGCGACGTGGTTGTCGTTGCCGGCACGACGGATGGTTGCGCCTCATTCCTGGCGACCGGTGCCAGTGCCGCGGGCGACGGCGTTACCGCGCTCGGCTCGTCGCTGACCATCAAGATTCTCTGCGACCGGCCGATCTCGGCGCCGCAATTCGGCATTTACAGCCATCGGCTGGGTGACACCTACCTGGCGGGCGGCGCCTCGAACTCCGGCGGCAAGGTGCTGGCCCAGCATTTCCCCGTCGCCCGCATTGTCGAACTCAGCAAAAAAATCGACCCGGCGACGAAGACCGGCCTCGATTATTACCCGCTGCCGGCGCCGGGCGAACGCTTCCCCATAGCCGATCCGGCGCTGCCGCCGCGCCTCGAGCCGCGGCCCGCCGACGACGCCGACTATCTGAAAGCGATGTTCGAGGGTATTGCGGCGATCGAAGCGCTCGGCTATCGCCGGCTTGCCGAACTCGGCGCCCCCCGGCTGACATCGGTCAGGAGCGTCGGCGGCGGTGCGGCCAATCCGGCCTGGACAGCGATCCGGCAGCGCAAGCTTGGCGTCGCTCTCGTGCCGGCTCTTTCGGAGGAGGCCGCTGCCGGCACGGCGCGGCTGGCGCTGATGGGCGCAAGCGCAGCGGGGCTTTTATGACGGACAAGGCAATTCAACACCTCGACGGCATCGCCGCGCTGACCGACCGCTATCAGGTGTTCCTGCTCGACCAATTTGGTGTGCTGCACGACGGCACCAGCGCCTATCCAGGTGCTGTCGAAGCGTTGTCGGCACTCAAGCGCGCCGGCAAGACCATCGTACTGATCTCGAATTCCGGCAAGCGGGCGCAACCCAATGAGCGCCGCCTGCTGAAGCTCGGCTTCGAACCGGGAAGCTGGGATCACTTTGTCTCCTCCGGCGAGGTGGCGTGGCGCTCCTTCCACCAAATGGCAGCCTCCGGAGCCCTGCGCCCGCAGACAAAATGCCTGCTGATCCGCCGCGACAATGACCGTTCGGCTGTCGACGGCCTGCCCTTCGTCCTGGCCAAGGACGGCTACGATGCCGAACTGGTGCTGATTTCCGCCAGCGAGGGCGATCGCTACGACCTCGACCATTATCGCCGGCTTCTTGGTCCGGCGGCGGCGCGGCGGGTGCCATGCTTCTGCACCAATCCCGACAAGATCATGCTGACTGCCGTCGGCCCTCGCTTCGGCGCCGGCCGGCTCGCCGATCTCTATGAGAGCCTCGGCGGCAGCGTGGTGCGCATTGGCAAGCCCAATCCGCAGATATTCGAGGCAGCGCTGGCACTGGCGGGCCACCCGGAGCGCGACAGCGTGGTCTGCGTCGGCGACAGCGTCGAGCACGACATCGCCGGCGGCAACGGCGTCGGTGTCGCGACGACGCTGGTCCTGTCGGGCATATTGGCGGGGGCGCCTGACCTGGAGGACGTTTTCGCCACGCTGAACGCCCGTCCCGACTACATCGCGGATAGCTTCAGGTTTCGCTGAGGCGAGACAAAGCTAATCCAGGTTGAAACGCCCGATCACCGGCACATGGTCCGAGGGCCGTTCCCAGCCGCGCGCCGGCCGCAGGATTTCATAGCCGGCAAAATGCGGCACCAGGTTTGGCGACGACCAGACATGGTCGAGGCGGCGGCCGCGATTTGAGGCCTGCCAATCCTGGGCGCGATAGCTCCACCAGGTGTAGAGTTTCTCCTCGTAAGGCACATTGAGCCGCATCAGGTCGATCCAGTCGCCGGCGAGCCGCATTGCCTCGAAGTTTTCCGTCTCGACCGGCGTATGGCTGACGACATTGAGGAGCTGCTTGTGCGACCAGACATCGTGCTCGAGCGGCGCGATGTTGAGGTCGCCGACCAGGATCGAGCCGGAGTGCTCGTCATGCTCGGCCCGCACGGCGTTCATCTCGGCAACGAAATCGAGCTTGTGCTTGAACTTGCGGTTGACGGCCGGGTCGGGCTCGTCGCCGCCGGCCGGAACGTAGAAATTGTGCAGCAGGATCGTTTTGCCGCCGGCGTTGACGGTGACCGACAGATGCCGGCTGTCGTCGATCTCGCAGAAGCGGCGCTTTTCGACCACCTCGATCGGCCGCCGCGCTATGGTGGCAACGCCGTGATAGCCCTTCTGGCCATGGAAGGCGATGTGCTCGTAGCCGAGCTTGCGGAACGCCTTCTCCGGAAACAATTCGTCCGGAACCTTGGTTTCCTGCAGGCAGAGCACGTCCGGCGCCTGCTCGACCCGCAGGCGCTCGACGATCGGCATGCGCAGCCGGACGGAGTTGATGTTCCAGGTAGCGACGGAAAACGGCATGTGGGGTTCCACGCAAGATCCGCCGGATGGCTCCGCCGGAAGTCAATCGCGGAAACTACTGCCAGCCGCGCACCGCAAAAACAAGCCGCCCGCACCAACGCGGGAAAAGCTATCCCGCAGCAGTAGGAAGTTACCGCGTCTTGGTGTTCAGCTCGCGGTTCGCCGTATAGTCGATGGCGAAGGTGTCGGGGGCGAAGCTGACGCCCTCCTTGGTGTTGAAGATCATCACCGTCGTGTCCTTGCCTTGCGCATCGGTGATGGTCCACTGCCGCAATTCATAAGATTTCGGATCGAACATCATGGTGATCTTCGAATTGCCGAACACCGATTTGTCAGCAAGCTGGATGGTGGTGAGATCGTCCTCTTCCTTGACGCTTCTGACGCGCCCGCCCGACAGATCGATCTTGTCGTCGAGCAGCAGCTTCAGCGGCGTCTTCGACAGCGGATAGAGGTCGGACGTCCGCAGCTTCTTGTTGAGGATGACCACCGACTTGCCGTCGGAAATCACCCTGAAATTCGAGGCGCCGTCATAATTGAAGCGGATCTTGCCCGGCCGTTCCAGAAAGAACTTGCCGCCGGTCTGCTCGCCCTTGGGTCCGAACTGCACGAACTCGCCGCTCATCGATTTGACCGAGGAGAAATGATCGGCGATCTTCTGCGCCGTCGCCGGAACCGCTGCTTGCGCCGACGCCAGCAGCTGGAAGCCGGGCACGAGGTTGGCGGCCGCCGCACCGGCCAGGACCAGGCCGAGGCCGAGCACCTGCCGGCGGGTTGGGGCGAAATCCCTGCTTGGGGCGAGAGTTGCGTTTTTCATGCCGGTCACCATCATCTGATTGCTTGCTCGTTATATTGGTCTGGCCCCCCAGTTGGGCTTAAGTTTGGCGGCACGGCGCTCATCGTTGCAACGCGCCAAAAGGTTCAAAGTTGCCGGCGCGGACGCGCTCTAGAACTTGTCGTCCTCCGTCGGCACCAGGATTTCGCGTTTTCCGGCATGGTTGGCCGGGCCGACAATGCCTTCCTTCTCCATCTTCTCGATGATCGAGGCGGCGCGGTTGTAGCCGATGCCGAGCCGGCGCTGGATGTAGCTGGTCGAGGCCTTGCCGTCGCGCAGCACCACCGCGACCGCCTGGTCGTAGGGATCGTCGGAATCCTCGAAATTGCCGCCGTCGCCGCCGCCACTGCCTTTGCCCGTCGGCTCATCGTCATCCTTGTCGTCGTCCTCGGTGATGGCGTCGAGGTATTCCGGCACGCCCTGCAATTTCAGATGCGCGACAATCTTCTCCACCTCGTCGTCGGAGACGAAGGGACCGTGCACGCGCTGGATGCGGCCGCCGCCGGCCATGTAGAGCATGTCGCCCATGCCGAGCAGCTGTTCGGCGCCCTGTTCGCCCAGGATGGTGCGGCTGTCGATCTTCGATGTCACCTGGAAGGAGATGCGGGTCGGGAAATTCGCCTTGATGGTGCCGGTGATGACGTCGACCGATGGCCGCTGCGTCGCCATGATGACATGGATGCCGGCGGCGCGCGCCATCTGCGCCAGGCGCTGCACCGCGCCTTCGATGTCCTTGCCGGCGACCATCATCAAATCGGCCATCTCGTCGATGATGACGACGATGTAGGGCATCGGCTCGAGGTCGAGGTTCTCCGTCTCGTAGATCGCCTCGCCGGTTTGGCGGTCGAAGCCGGTCTGCACGGTGCGCGAGATCCTTTCGCCCTTTTTCTCGGCCTGCTGCACGCGCGCGTTGAAGCCGTCGATGTTGCGGACGCCGACCTTGGACATCTTGCGGTAGCGGTCCTCCATCTCCCGCACGGTCCATTTCAGCGCCACCACCGCCTTCTTCGGATCGGTGACGACCGGCGTCAGAAGATGCGGAATGCCGTCATAGACCGAGAGCTCCAGCATCTTTGGATCGATCATGATCAGCCGGCAGTCCTGCGGCGTCAGCCGGTAGAGCAGCGACAGGATCATGGTGTTGATGGCGACGGACTTGCCCGAGCCGGTGGTGCCGGCGACCAGCACGTGCGGCATCTTGGCGATGTCGACGATCACCGCCTCGCCATTGATGGTCTTGCCCAGCGCCAGCGCCAGCTTGGCCTTGGTGGTTTCGAAATCGCGGCTGGCCATGATCTCGCGCAAATAGACCGTCTCGCGCCTGGCGTTCGGCAATTCGATGCCGATCGCGTTGCGGCCGGGCACCACGGCGACACGGCAGGCGATGGCGCTCATCGAGCGGGCGATGTCGTCGGACAGGCCGATGACCCGCGACGATTTGATGCCGGGCGCCGGTTCCAGCTCGTAGAGCGTGACGACCGGACCCGGACGCACATGGATGATTTCGCCCTTGACGCCGAAATCCTCCAGCACGCCCTCGAGCAGGCGGGCGTTCTGCTCCAGCGCATCCTTGGACAGGCTGGCGTCGCGCACCACGTTCTTTGGTTCCGACAGGAAGTGCAGCGACGGCATCTCGAATTTTTCCGAGCCGATCAGCGAAGTCTGCGCCTCGCGCTGGACGCGGGCGCCGGGGGCCGGCCGCGGCGCCGGCGCCTCGACGCGTGTCGCCGCGTCGGAACGGAAGTTCTGCACCCTGGCCGTTGGCGCGGCGCGGCGCTGGCCGGCCGGCTCGGGCGCGAAATCCATGTCGTCGTCATTGTCGTCGTTATCGAAGACGTCGGCATCGTCAGGGTCGATCGAGGCACTGCGGTCGTTGACCATGGCGGCGAAGAATTCCGGCTCGACGCGGGCGCGCCCGCCCGGGCTCATCCGCGCCTCGGCGAACTCGGCCGATTCGACCCGTTCGGCCGCCCGCCGCCAGGCGCTGGGGCGCGGTTCCATCTCCGGCTCGAAATCGTCGCGCTCGCGCCGGCGCGCGGCGCGGCGGCGCAGATAGGCCCGCAGCGACAGCCACCAGTGGGTGATGGCGCCAAGCGCCAAAATACCTTCGTCGCCCTCGTCCTCTTCATTGTCGAAAAGCAGGTCGTCCTGCGGATCGGGCACTGCGGGCTGTTCGAGGACGGCAAAGCCGTTCTTGCGCGAAATCAGCGCCGAGCCATACAAGAATACCCACAGCGCCGGCGCTGCCAGGAGCACGGCGAGCACGCTGGCGACGAGGCCGGTCGGATAGCCGCCGATGACCAGGCCCGGGATATTGAGCACCATGTCGCCGAAGACGCCGCCGAGGCCAGTCGGCAGCGGCCAGGTCTTGGGCGGCACCACGCAGCCGGCAATTGCCGCGCCAAGCAGCGAAAACCCGAACCAGGCCAGTGCCCGTTTCGGCAGCCGGTCGACGCCGCGCGCGGTAAACAGCAGAAATCCCCAGATCACCGCCGGCACCAGCGCCGCAACGGCGGCAAGTCCGAAGAACTGCATGGCAATGTCGGAAAAGACGGCGCCGGCATAACCCATTGCATTGGTGACGATATTGTCGGTGGCGTGCGAAAAGCTCGGATCGGCGACGTTCCAGGTGGCAAGGGCGGCGACGCCGAAACCAACCAGAGCAAACAGCCCGGCACCGACCAGCCGCCCGACCTGGCGCCTCGCGAACGACCGGATGCCGTGCTCCGTATCGGCCAGCGCAAGCGGTGCTGAAGCCCCTGAACGCATGCTCTTCCTCGTCTGTCGTTGCCCGGCCGGGCGCGGACGCGCAACACGGCAGATTCGGCTGTCAGACTAGCGGCGGGAAGGTTAAGGGCGCATTAACCATGGGCATTCTGCGTCACCGGAACGGGCGACCGCCACCACAGTTCGGAGCGTTGCGGCCGCTGTTTCACGCCGCCGGCGGATCGAGCACCTTGATCAAGCGATTGTGTGATCGAGCCATAACGGCCGCCTGCACACAAAAAAAAGGCCCGGAAGGTTTCCGGGCCTCAAGGCGTGAGCCCTTTCGGGAACATCACGACGGGATCTTCCCGGCACCGGCAAAACGCCGGTGCCAGCCAATAAACCTCACGGCACCACTTCGCCGTGCTGGCTGATGTCGAGGCCTTCGACCTCTTCCTGGGTGGAAGGACGCAGGCCGACCAGCGCCTTGACGATATAGAGGATCACGAAGCTCGCGATCGCCGTCCACAGGATGGTGAAGACGATACCGTAGAGCTGCTTGCCGACAGAGGCACCCGAGCCAAGGCTGTTGATCGCCGGATCGGCGAGCACGCCGGTCAGCAGTGCACCGATGATGCCGCCGATGCCGTGCACGCCGAATGCATCGAGCGAGTCGTCATAGCCGAACGCGTGCTTGAGCTTGACGGCCGAGACGTAGCAGAGCACGCCGGCGACGATGCCGACGATGAAGGCGCCGGTCGGATTGACGAAACCGGAAGCCGGCGTCACCGCGACCAGGCCGGCGACGGCGCCCGAGATGATGCCAAGCACGCTCGGCTTCTTGGCGACGATCCATTCGGCGAACATCCAGGCGAGCGCCGCGGCGGCAGCGGCAACCTGGGTGTTCAGCATCGCGGCACCGGCAAGGCCGTCGGCGGCCAGTTCCGAGCCGGCGTTGAAGCCGAACCAGCCGACCCACAGCAGCGAAGCGCCGATGACGGAGTAGACGAGGTTGTGCGGCGCCATGTTGGTGGTGCCGTAGCCTTCACGTTTGCCGAGAACCAGCGCGCAGACCAGGCCGGCAACGCCGGCGTTGATGTGAACGACCGTGCCGCCGGCGAAATCGAGAACGCCGGCTGTGCCGAGGAAGCCGCCGCCCCACACCCAGTGCGCGATCGGGGCGTAGACCACCAGCAGCCACGCGCCCATGAAGATGAGCAGCGCCGAGAACTTCATGCGTTCGGCGAAGGCGCCGGCAATCAGCGCCGGCGTAATGATGGCGAAGGTCATCTGGAACATCGAGAAGACGAACTCAGGAATGTTCGCCACGCCCGGCAGCCACAGCGAGGAGGTGGTGATGCCGTTGTGGAAGAACTTCGAGAAGCCGCCGAGATAGGCATTCATGCCGCCGCCATCCGAGAAGGCCAGCGAGTAGCCGAACATGAACCACAGCACCGTCACCAGGCAGGTGATGGCAAAGCTCTGCATGATGGTGGCGAGCACGTTCTTTTTGCGCACCATGCCGCCATAAAACAGCGCCAGGCCCGGTACGGTCATCATCAGCACCAGCGCCGTCGAGGTCAGCATCCAGGCTGTGTTGCCGGTGTCGAGCGCGGGCGCAGGGGCAGCCGGTGCCGCCGGTGCCGCTTCCTGCGCGAACGCAGCAACCGAGCCCAGTGCAGCGAGAGCGAGCGAACTTAAAACGGCCGCGCGTCCCGTTATCTTCAAGGTGGAAGGAATATTCATTGAACTCTCCATTGGAATACGTATCCGCAGCTCAAAGCGCGTCGGTGTCTGTTTCGCCGGTGCGAATGCGCACCGCCTGGTCGATGCCGAAAACGAAGATCTTGCCGTCGCCGATCTGGCCGGTCTTGGCCGCCGCGGTGATGGCTTCGACGGCCTTGTCGACCATGTCGACAGCGACCGCGACTTCGATCTTGATCTTCGGCAGGAAGCTGACCGCGTATTCCGCCCCGCGATAGATTTCCGTGTGACCCTTCTGACGTCCGTAGCCTTTTACTTCGGTGACGGTCAGGCCCTGGATGCCGACTGCGGTGAGCGCCTCGCGCACCTCGTCGAGCTTGAACGGCTTTATGATTGCCATCACGATCTTCATAAGGTTTCACCCTTTGCTGTTGCGGGTCCCCGCGTTTGCACGACTTCGCCGATCCCCATGAGAGCCGGAGAGTGCCCGCTAGGATTCAAGCTCCGTGCCAATTGCCGAAGCAGGGTGTTAAGCTGTTGTTAAACAACGAAATCGAGAAGGTCTGGCAGCTGCCTGTTCACAGGCGCGGCAGTGCATATGCTTAAAAAATAGGCAAATTTCGAAAAATGCCTACTCCGCAGGCGGCCGCTTCAGCCGGATGAGTCCTTCTTGGGCAACCGAGGCGATCAAGGTGCCGTCGCGGGCAAACAGCGAGCCGCGGGTAAAGCCACGCGATCCTTGCGTCGACGGACTGTCTTGCGTGTACAGCATCCAGTCGTCGAGCGGATGGCTGCGGTGGAACCACATGGCGTGGTCGAGGCTGGCTGCCTGGATATCACGATCGAAAATGGCGCGGCCATGAGCAAAGGTCGAGGTGTCGAGCAGCGTCATATCCGAGAGGTAAGCGAGCACGGCCGCCTGCGTGGCGCGGTCGGCCGGCACCGGGCCGGTGGTGCGGATCCAGATGTTCTGCTTCGGCTCGAGCTTTTCCCGGCTGGTATAATGCTTCAGCATCACCGGCTTCATCTCGATCGGCCGGTCGCGCTCCCAATAGCGCTTGATGCCGTCGGGCACGGCTTCGCCGAACTTGCCCAGCAATTCGCGCTGCGACAGCAACGTGTCGGGCGCCGGCACGTCCTGCGGCATCGGCACCTGATGTTCCAGGCCGACCTCATCCTGCTGGAACGAGGCTTCCAGCGAAAAGATCGCCTGGCCGTGCTGGATCGCCACGACGCGGCGCGTGGTGAAGGAGCCGCCGTCACGGATGCGGTCGACCTCGTAGATGATAGGCACCTTGGTGTCGCCCGGCCGCATGAAATAGCCATGCAGCGAATGCACGTGGCGCTCGGGCTCGACCGTTCGCTGCGCGGCGACCAGCGCCTGGGCGATGGTCTGGCCGCCGAAGATGCGCTGCCAATCGAGCTTGGGGCTGCGACCACGATACAGGTTGTGTTCCAGCTGCTCGAGGTCGAGAATGCCGAGAAGCTCGTCCATGGCTGCCGTCATCTTGACCTCGCCGCTAAATTACCATGGCGGTTTCCGACAGGAACAGCGGGCAGTCAAGGGCGGAATGCCCGGCGACAGTCAGGCTGCGAAAGGAATTGCCATGGTCGACAGCAAGAATTCGCTCGACGTTCTGGTCGCCGGCGCCGGTTATGTCGGCCTAGCCGCCGCCGTGTCGCTGAAGCAGGCGCGGCCGAGCCTCGCCGTCGCCGTCGTCGATGCAGCACCCGCCAGGGTCTGGCGGAAGGACGGCCGCGCCTCGGCGATTGCCGCCGCCGCGTGCCGCATGCTCGACCAGCTCGGCGTCTGGAACGAGATCGCGCCGGGGGCGCAGGCGATCACCGAAATGATCGTCACCGATTCGCGCACATCCGATCCGGTCCGCCCGGTGTTCCTCACTTTCGACGGCGAGGTCGCGCCCGGCGAACCCTTTGCGCATATGGTCGCCAACAAGGATTTGAACGGCGCCTTGCGCCGGCGCGCCGAACAACTCGGCATCGGCATCATCGAAGGCGTCGCCGTCAGCGCCTTCGACATCAACGGCGCCGGCATCACCGTGCATCTTGCCGACGGCGCGACGCTGAAGGCGCGGCTGCTGGTTGCCGCCGACGGCGTCAATTCGAAGCTGCGCGACATGGCCGGCATCAAGACGGTGAAATGGGAGTATGGCCAGTCCGGCATCGTCTGCACGGTGGCGCACGAGCGGCCGCACAACGGCCGCGCCGAAGAGCATTTCCTCCCCGCAGGCCCGTTTGCCACGCTGCCGCTCAAGCCGGGCAAGGACGGCACCAACCGCTCGTCGATCGTCTGGGTCGAACGGTCGCAGGATGCCGAGAAACTGGTCAGTGGCGACACGCTGGTCCTGGAATATGAGCTCGAGCAGCGCTTTGGCCTGAAACTCGGCGAAATCCATCTCGCCGACAAGCCGCGTGCCTGGCCGCTCGGGCTGATCATTGCGCGCGCCTTCGTCGCGCCGCGCATCGCCTTGGCCGGCGACGCCGCCCACGGCATCCACCCGATCGCCGGCCAGGGTCTCAATCTCGGCTTCAAGGACGTGGCGGCGCTGGCCGAAGTGGTGGTCGAGGCCGACCGGCTCGGCCAGGACATCGGCGCGCTCGACGTGCTCGAGCGCTACCAGCAATGGCGGCGTTTCGACACGGTGCAGATGGGCATCACCACCGATGTGCTGAACCGGATGTTTTCCAACGATTTCGGCCCGCTGCGCACTTTGCGCGACATCGGCCTCGGCCTCGTCGAGCGCATGCCCCGGCTGAAGGGGTTTTTCATCCGCCAGGCGTCGGGTCTGTCCGGCGACACGCCGAAACTGTTGAAGGGCGAGGCGATCTAAACAGGCCCTGAAGCTTCCCCAACTTCGTCATCCCTGGGCGTAGCGACGCGAAGCGGAGAGAAGAACCCAGGATGACGAAGCGATCAGGCGTCTCGGCTTGATCGCCATGCGGTCTGCCAAATTTCCGTGTCAGGGAACTTAGTTGACCTCGAAGCCCAGCTTCTGGCGCAGCCGCAGCATGCGCTGGTCGGGAATTTGCAGGTTTTGACCGCCGGCTTCCGCCGCACGGCTGACCATCCGCAGCAGATCGCTCCTTTCGGCCGCGTCGAGCCGTTCGCGCAGGAACGGTGCCAGCTTGTCGATGACCACCGTGGCGTCGTCGATTTGCGATGCCGCCCATTTGGCGTAGATCACCGCTTCATCGGTCTGTTTTTTGTCGGCAATCTCCGAGATCACCGATCGAATGGCAGCTTCGCGTTGCGGCAGCACAGGACCATGTTCGGAAACGATGGCGGTGATCAGCGTCGCGGCGGCGACGACCGGATCGTCGATCGCCGTCAGCGGCGAGAGCGCCGCCTGCTTGCGCAGTTTCTTGCGGCGGACGTTGCCCTGGACGCGGCCAACCACGTCGGCAACCTCACGCGCCGCGTCGTTCATGGTCTTCAGCCGGTACCACCAGAACGCCGCCGCCCCCAGCAGGCCGATTGCAGCAATCAATATATGCATGCCCAAGATCCCCCAATCTCGGGCGACGATAGGAGAAGTATTGCTTCGCTTCAACACGCAAAAGTTGCGCCGATTGAAGAAAACGACAGCCCGCGCCAGTCGCCGGCCGCCATCACTTTGCTAAGGATCTTATCGGGACATCCCTACGACCCCGGCACGTTGTAGATCGCCCGCACCTCGATCGTGCCGATTTCGGCCAGCGGAATCTCGCCCGCGATCTCCAGCGCCTCATCGAGGCTCTCGGCCTCGATCATGACGAAACCGAGCAACTGCTCCTTGGTTTCGGCGAAGGGGCCGTCGGTGACCAGCCGCTTGCCCTTGCGCCTGCGAACGGTTTTCGACGTCTGCACCGATTGCAGCGCCTGCGCGATGATCAGCATCCCGCGTTGGTCCAATGACCGGTCATGGGCCATCGAATCGGCGTCGAGCTTGGCCAGCCTCTCGGGGGTCATTGCGTAGAGATCTTTTTCTTCACCATAGACTAGGCAAACATACTTCATTTTTATCTCCATTCCTGGCTTGAAGCCGAAGACGAGGCTACGGAAATCTCCGCGGAGCCCTTGCCTGCCGCAGAATCGAGACCGGCCGCAGCATAGTCGAGAAGAGATACCGCAATCCCAATGATGGCAATCGCCGCAAGCAGTCGGCCGAAGCCGGAAGGCTGCAGGCGCGACCAGTCGGCTTGTTGTTCACCGGCCCTGTGGCCGGTGCTTGTCCAGTGAGCAGAAAACAGATTGTTCATGTGGTCCTCCATCCGGCCACCAAGTCCATGGCCGCCCGCAGGACGGCCGGGACAGATGGAAGTCGACATTTTTGCACGCATATTTTTTTCGAATTTTTTTCGCTCGACATGATGTGTCACGCCGCCGCCGATACGAAAGCGTGGGTGGCCTTCGCTCCCGCGCGCGCTATAGTCGACTGGATGCCGATCACGGGCTCAGCCACGACAATCAAGGAGGAATTGATGGACCGCACCGCCAACGCCGTTTGGAAAGGCAGTTTCAAGGAAGGCAAGGGCACACTCGAAACCCAGAGCGGGGTGCTGAAGGGCACACCCTATTCGGCCAAGACGCGTTTCGAGGATGAAAGCGGCAAATCCGGCACAAACCCGGAAGAGCTGATCGCCGCCGCCCATGCCGGCTGCTACGCCATGCAGCTTTCGCATTTTCTCGCCGAGAACGGCACTCCGGCTGCCGAGCTCGACGCCAAGGCCGTGGTAACGCTGGTCCCCGGCACCGGCATCACCGGCAGCGCGATCACGCTGGTCGGCAAGGTACCGGGCATTGATGCCGCCAAGTTCAAGGAATTGGCCGAGAAGGCCAAGGCCGAATGCCCGGTCTCGAAAGCGCTCGGCGCCATCAAAGTATCGCTCGACGCCAGGCTCGGGTGAGAGCTGGTCTGCGAAGCGGGCGATCCTTCGCGCCCCCTCTCGAATGATTATTGGCTTTTTTCGCCAACGAGCGCGTCGAGGCGGGCGCGCAATGCCGCGACCTCCTCCTCGAGGGCCCGCACGCGCATTTCCATATCCGACGCCGGCGAGGACGACTGCAGGGGTGCTGCGGCAGCCGACAGCTGCGGCGGCCCGCTGAGCAGATGGACGTAGCGATCCTCGCGCTGGCCTGGGCCGCGATCGATCTGCTGCACCAGCGGTGGCCGGCGGCCGATCAGCAGATCGAGATTGCCGCGAAGCTCGTCGATCGACGGCAGCCGCGCCATGCGCTCGCTTCGCGCCAGCAATTCATAGGCCGTCTGCGGGCCGCGCAGCAGCAACAGGCCGAGCAGCGCGATCTGCGCCGAGGTCAGGGAAAAGCGCTGCGCCACGATATGCTCGTAGCGCTCGACGCGCGACGCGAACACTTGCCTGACGAGGCCCTTCTGCTCCAGCTGGCCAAGCGCCCGCCTGACCTCGGCAAGCTCGACCGACATTACCGGCTCGCGCGCCGTCTTCTGGTTGGCCGCCGCATTTGCCGCATTGAGCGTCAGCGGATAGACGTCCGGCGTCAGCTCCTTCTTCTCGATCAGGCAGCCGAGCACGCGGGCTTCGATGGGAGAGAGGATGGGAAGGTCGGAATCGGTCATAAGTTTGCTATCCTTTCGAACTCGGCGGGACAGCGCCCCCCTCTGTCCTGCCGGACATCTCCCCCTCTAGTGGGGAGATTGGCTGTCATCACCGCTTCGCCACTTTTCAAGGCTGCAGAAAGGGCGCTGTCCTCCAAGCTGCTAATCTCCCCCCTCAAGAGGCCTCAAGGGGGGAGATGTCCGGCAGGACAGAGGGGGGCGCGAAGGATCGCTGCGGACGAGACGATCTCGGCTGCAACCCGCCCGCCGCCTAAACCCGTCGCTCCACCATCATCTTCTTGATCTCGGCGATCGCCTTGGCCGGGTTGAGCCCCTTGGGGCAAGTCTGGGCGCAGTTCATGATGGTGTGGCAGCGATAGAGCCGGAACGGGTCTTCGAGATTGTCGAGCCGCTCGCCCGTCGCCTCGTCCCTGGAATCGATCAGCCAGCGATAGGCCTGCAGCAGCGTCGCCGGGCCGAGATAGCGCTCGCCGTTCCACCAGTAGCTCGGGCAGGAGGTCGAGCAGCAGGCGCACAATATGCACTCGTAGAGCCCGTCGAGCTTTTCGCGGTCCTCATGGCTCTGCAGCCATTCCTTGGCCGGCTCGGGCGACACCGTCTTCAGCCACGGCTCGATCGAGGCGTGCTGGGCGTAGAAATTGGTGAGGTCGGGCACCAGGTCCTTGACCACGGCCATGTGCGGTAGCGGATAGACCTTGATCGCGCCGGAAATGTCGTCGCAGCCCTTGGTGCAGGCCAGCGTGTTCGACCCGTCGATGTTCATGGCGCACGAGCCGCAAATGCCTTCGCGGCAGGAGCGGCGCAGCGTCAGCGTCGGATCGATCTTGTTCTTGATCCAGAGCAGCGCGTCGAGCACCATCGGCCCGCAATCGTCCATGTCGACGAAATACGTATCCATGCGCGGGTTCTCGTCATCGTCCGGCGACCAGCGGTAGATGCGATATTCGCGCAGGTTGGTCGCGCCCTCCGGCTTCGGCCAAGTTTTTCCGGCCATGATCTTCGAGTTTTTCGGAAGCGTGAGTTCGACCATTACCTCAGGTCCTTTCGGATGACGAGCTTCAGCCCGGACCAGATCTCGTTCACGGCGGCGACCTTGACGTCGACAAGGTCGAGCTTCAGCGCCTCTGTGCGGATAACGTCCTCGGTGACGTCGGTCGGCACTTTCGATGCCTTCTTCGGCCATGACACCCAGACCATGCCGTCCCGCTTGATTGCCGCTTCGACGTCGCCAAGACGGTCCTCGATCTCGACACGCTGCCGGGTGAAAGCATGTACGGCATCGTATTTCTCATGAACGCCCGAAATCGCCGACCAGTTGGCCAGCCGATCGAGCTCGGCAAAATCCACGGCTTCGGCCAAATCCTCGAGTTCGGCCGGCAAGGCGACGAAAGCGGCAATCATCCCGTCCTTCAGGCCGAGCTTGGCCGGAAGGGGCGTGCCGGAATATCCCGCAACCGCCAGCAGCCTCATCTCAATACACCCTGGCCTTCGGCGCGATCTTGGCCGGGTTGATGCCGCCGTCTGCTTCCTTGAGCAGCGTTTCGGTGTGCACCGGCCGGTAGGTGAGCGCCACCTCGCCGGCCTCGTTGAGCCGGGCCAGCGTATGCTTGCGCCAGTTGGCGTCGTCGCGGGCCGAAAAGTCCTCCCGCGCGTGCGCGCCGCGGCTTTCCTTGCGCGCCTCGGCGCCGTAGACGGTGGTGATGGCGTTGGCCATCAGGTTTTCCAGCTCCAGCGTCTCGACCAGGTCGGAGTTCCAGATCATCGAGCGGTCAAACACCTTGACGTCGCCGAGTTCACCCCAGATCTGGGAAATGCGCCTGCAGCCGCTTTCCAGCGAGTCCTGGGTGCGGAACACCGCCGCGTCCTCCTGCATCGCCTTCTGCATCTTTTCGCGCAACACCGCGGTCGGCGTCGAGCCGTTGGCGTGACGCAGCCGGTCGAAGCGGTCCATGATCTTTTCGACGGCGGCCTCGTTGGGCGAAGGGATCGCCGATGTGCGGTCGATCACCTGGCCGGCCCGGATTGCCGCCGCACGGCCGAACACCACCAGGTCGATCAGCGAGTTGGAGCCCAGCCGGTTAGCACCGTGCACCGAGGCGCAGCCGGCTTCGCCGACCGCCATCAACCCGGGCGACACCTGGTCCGGATTCGACGCCGTCGGGTTCAGCACCTCGCCCCAGTAATTGGTCGGCACGCCGCCCATATTGTAGTGGACCGTCGGCAGCACCGGGATCGGCTCCTTGGTCAGGTCGACGCCGGCAAAGATCTTTGCCGATTCCGAAATACCCGGAAGCCTCTCGTGCAGAACGGCCGGGTCGAGATGGTCGAGATGCAGGAAAATGTGATCCTTCTTCGGGCCGACGCCGCGGCCCTCGCGGATTTCCAGCGTCATGCAGCGCGAGACCACGTCGCGCGAAGCCAGATCCTTGGCTGACGGCGCGTAGCGCTCCATGAAGCGCTCGCCCTCGGAATTGACGAGATAGCCGCCCTCGCCGCGCGCGCCCTCGGTGATCAGGCAGCCGGCGCCGTATATGCCGGTCGGGTGGAACTGCACGAACTCCATATCCTGCAGCGGCAGGCTTGCGCGTGCGGCCATGCCGCCGCCATCGCCGGTGCAGGTATGCGCCGAGGTGGCCGAGAAATAGGCGCGGCCATAGCCGCCGGTCGCCAGCACCACCATCTTGGCCGAAAAGCGGTGGATGGTGCCGTCGTCGAGGTTCCAGGCGACGACGCCGGTGCAGGTGCCGTCCGGCTCCATGATCAGGTCGAGCGCGAAATACTCGATGAAGAACTGCGCATTGTGCTTCAGCGACTGGCCGTAGAGCGTGTGCAGCATGGCGTGGCCGGTGCGGTCGGCGGCCGCACAGGTGCGCTGCACCGGCGGCCCCTCGCCGAAATTCATCATCATTCCGCCGAACGGCCGCTGGTAGATTTTCCCGTCCTCGGTGCGGCTGAAGGGAACGCCGTAGTGCTCGAGCTCGTAGACCGCCGCCGGCGCTTCGCGCACCATGTATTCTTGAGCGTCGGTGTCGCCCAGCCAATCTGAGCCTTTGACGGTGTCGAAGAGATGCCACTGCCAGTTGTCGGGACCCATATTGGCGAGCGAGGCGGCGATGCCGCCCTGCGCCGCAACCGTATGCGAGCGCGTCGGGAACACTTTGGTGATGCAGGCGGTGCGCAGGCCCTGCTCGGCCATGCCGAGCGCGGCGCGCAGGCCGGCGCCGCCGGCGCCGACGACCACGACGTCGAATTTGTGATCGACATAGCTATAGGCGGAAGCCGTGTTGGCGTTCTTCGCGTCCTTGGCCAAAAAATCAGCCTCCAAATGCCAGTTTAAGCAGGGCGAAGACCGAAGCGACGCCGACGACTACGGGAAAGAATGTGTTGAGGGCGAGCAGCGCCAGCCTGGTGCCTTCGCCATGCACATAGTCTTCGATGATCGCCTGCATGCCGAGCCGCATGTGGTAGAGCACCGACAACAGCACCAGCGCCAGCACCAGTGCAACGAACGGATTGGCAAGTGCGGCGCGCACCTCGAGATAGCTGGCGCCGTTGAGTGCGATCAGGAAGCCGACGAAGAACAGGACCAGCGGGATATTGGAGATCGCCGTCAGCCGCTGGCGCCAGAAATGGCCGGTGCCCTCGCGGGCGGAACCGAGGCCGCGGACCTTGGCCAGCGGCGTGCGCATGTCGGTGTTCTTGCCGTTCATGTCAGGCTCCCCGCGCCATGTAGCCGGCGATCCAGATCAGCAGCGTCAGCGTGACCGAGCCGGCAAGCGTCGCCCAGGCGATCCTCGATGCCGTATGCTTTTCCAGCCCTGCCCCAGTGTCCCAGATAAGATGGCGCACACCGCCCAGCATGTGGTGCATCAGCGCCCAGCTGTAGCCGAACAGCACCAGCCGTCCCAGCCACGAGCCGAAGGCCCAGTTTACGGCGTTGAAGGTCGCCTCCGAGCTCGCCGCCGCCATCAGCCACAGCGCGACCAGCAGCGTGCCGAAATAGAGCGCCCCGCCGGTGATGCGGTGGACGATCGACATCGTCATGGTGATCGGCGGCCGATAGACGGTCAGATGCGGCGAAAGCGGCCGTTCACGCCTGGCAAATTCGCGGGTGGCTGGTGATTTGCTCATGGCTCCCCCAGTTCGGCGTCTCTGGAGCCTCAGGTGGGAATGCGGCATTACCGCTTCCGGTTGCGACTTCGGACAGCCGGTTTCTAATGCTCTTTTTGCACCGCGTCAAAGCCGGAAAACCGTTTCGAAAACGTAATTTAGTCTGATGAAAGCCAGGCTTTCAGCTTCAATCGATTAGGGCTGTCGCCTTGCGCCGGCACAATGTCGCCGCACTGCAAAATATGGCTGGCGCAAGGGGCGGATCAGCGCTTGCAGGCCAGCGGTGGTGCACCGCCCTTCATCACCAGCGCCTCACGCCCATCGATCACGATTGCGTCATGCGCCTCGCCGTAACGGCTGGTCTGATTGGCCGGTGAGGCCGGCAGCTCGGCGCTGGCGCCGTTCTGGCCGAGGACGCGCACCGACGTGCCGAGATTCTCGATGGTCATCACGCTGCCGTCGGCGCAGTTGTAAGTAGCTGTGCGCGGCTGCGGTGCCGTCGGTTCGCTAGCAGCCGGAGCAAGCGACACGGAAGCGGCGGCCGTGTTGCCGAGCTTGGGCGCGCTGGTCTGCGGCGCGCAGGCGGCTGCAGCCAGCAGCGGCGGAATGGCCAGCGCCATCCGAAACGTGCGGCGTAATCTCATGCTGCCTTCCCCACCGCGTATCGAGCCCGCCGCGATGCTCCGGCAAGCCACCGGATTTCATGCTTTTTGAGTCGCGCCCGATGCTGGGAATGGTGGGAACAAGGCGTGGCCGAATGATGGCCGGTGGGCGATCGGGTATTAACCATATTTTCCGAGACCTCGCCCGTGCTGCGGTTGCCCTCTTAACAAAGGTTAATAAAAGGTTAATTTCTGATTCGAGGAGGCTTGCCTCTCAGCAACTGGAGCAGCACGCCATGCATTCGAATTCAGCAGGATCGCGCCTTCCCTGGTTCCTATTGGCGGCGCTCGCCGTCGGCGTCGTCGCACCGGCATTCGCCGGGACGCGCCATCATGACCGCGTCTATGCCGATTCCTTCGGCAATCTCGTCATCGACAGCGCCGCCGGCTACAAGCGTATCCTCGTTGGCGAGGGCAAGCTGGCCAAGGAATTGTCCGACTACACCAGCGCCGGCCAGCCCGACGTGATCTACGAAAACGAATCGGACGATGTCCGCGGCGGCGACTGCTATAGGCCGCCGGTTTTCGTCAAGGGCCGCAGCTATATGTACGGCCTCTCCGACGGCGAAATGCCGGAGCTCAGCCCCTGCCGCTGACGGCCATGCCGCCCTTGGTTGACGGCGCCGGCAGGGCAACAGCCGGCCCCACCGAGACACGCACGCAATCGCGACCGCTGCCCTTCGCCTGATAGAGCGCTTTGTCGGCGCGCCGCAGCAGGTCGGAAAAGCTTTCGCCCGGACCAAGCTCGGCAACGCCGAAGCTGGCGCTGCAGCGGTGATCCGCGGGCAGGCAGTCGATCGGCGTGGCACCGAAGGCGCTCCGCGTGCCCTCGGCAAAGAGCCGGGCGGCGGCTAGATTGGTCCCCGGCAGGAAAATCGCGAATTCCTCGCCGCCGATGCGGCCGGCGACATGATGGTCGGCCGCGGCATCGCGGAGAAAACCGGCAAAGGTCTCGATGACCCGATCGCCCGACGCGTGGCCGTAAGTATCGTTGATGCGCTTGAAATGGTCGAGATCGGCAATGACCAGTGCCGCTGGAACGGCGCGCCGCATGGCGTCACGCAGTGCGATCTCGGCATGGCGCTCGAAGCCGCCACGGTTGAGCAGCCGCGAAAGCGTGTCGGTTTCCGATTTCGACGTCGCCTCGGCGAGCACGTCGCGGACCAGGATAGCCAATGTCACCAGCGCAAGCGCCAGGCCGAACACGGTGCCGACCGACTGCGACACCAACGCATAGCTGGTCTGCGCATAAGATTGCGGGTTGGCACCCCAGCCACCAAGCGCATGGGCGATGAAGGGTTTGCTGGCGAACTGCAAGGTGCTGGCCGCCAGGACAGCCATCAGCATATAGTCGAGCTGCTCGCGTCTTTGCCTGGACGACAAGACGATCGCCAGCCCGGTGAACTGCATGGCCGCATAGGGAAGCTGGTAGGCCGCCATTCGCACAAAGGATTGGCGTGGCAGGTCCTGCACGAAGTAGACCGCGAGGGTGGCGAAGACCAGGAAGAACAGCATCGGCGGCCAAGGCGGCGAAACGCGGTATTTATGGGCAAGCCCGCCATTGAAGGCGACGGTAGCGCCAAGGAAGGCGGCAAAGGCGGCGACAACCACGGGGCGCGCATTGTCGAAGGCAGGAATGCTGAACTCGATCGCGAAATAAGCCGTGCCGAGCACATAGCCGAACGCCAGCCAGCGTGCCGACACCCGGCCGGCGTCATAGACCGTGATCGTCATGAAGGCCGCCGCCAGCAGCCCGGCAACGAACAGGTTGATCAGCAGGATGAAATTAGCGCTGCCCATGGCGTTTTGGCACTCCCCCGAACAGCAAATCACCAACGCGCGAAAAAGACGTTAATTCGAAGCC
The DNA here is from genome assembly GCF_040318335.1 of Mesorhizobium sp. M1182. Classification (NCBI taxonomy): domain Bacteria; kingdom Pseudomonadati; phylum Pseudomonadota; class Alphaproteobacteria; order Hyphomicrobiales; family Phyllobacteriaceae; genus Mesorhizobium; species Mesorhizobium sp. M1182. The sequence continues at coordinate 76,864 of NZ_JAMYMD010000011.1, read as the reverse complement.
GTCGCTGACGCTCAGCCAGCACTGGTCCTATTGGGAAGGACGACCGTCTCAGGCCGCTGATAGGACAGGCATACGCTGTCGCGGCCACTCCTTTTGGCTCTGTAGAGCGCTTCGTCGGCGCGGCGCATCAGCGGGTCCAGCCCTTCGTCGCTGGCGCGGGCGGCCACGCCGAAGCTGGCGGTCACTCTTGTCTCGGGCGGAAGCCCGTCGATTCTGTCCGCCGAATAGAGCGTGCGAATGGTTTCGGCAAACAGTCTTGCCGCGCCAAGGTCGCTGAGCGGCAAAAGCACGGCGAACTCTTCGCCGCCGATGCGGCCGGCAACGCCGCGCGTACCTGCAGCCGACAGAAGCTTGGCAGCGAAGTCGGCGATGACGCGATCGCCGGCCGCGTGGCCATGTTGATCGTTGAGCGCCTTGAAATGATCGAGATCGGCAAGCACCAGAGCAACCGGCAATTGCGCCGTGGCACAGTGCTGCAGGACAAGCATGGCGCGCTCCTCGAAGCCGCGGCGGTTGAGCAGGCCCGACAGCGGGTCTGTCAGGGTTTCGGTCTTCAGGGCCTTCATCACATCGAGCGCGGCGGCGCCGAACAGGCAAAGCGCAATAAGCAGCGACAGCAATGCATGCGACAGCAGAGCCGTCGTCCAGTAGGACGAGGAGTAAAGCCCTTCATAGCTGGTGAACGGCCCATGCGCGATGACGACGGCAAGCGTCCGCGCCAGGAAGTTCAGGCCGGAAAGCAGCGACAGCACGAACAGGATCATTTCTGTCGGGCCGTTGTTGCGCACCACGCGCAACTCGGCGGCGACAACCAGGCTGATGCCGCCGAAGCTGAAATTGATGGCAAGGATGCGCCAGGTGAGATCCGGCCGGGCAAAAAGAAACCACGAGAACGCGGCCAGGCCGCCGCAGGCCAGAATGCCGACCGCCGGGTAAGGCACGCGCCGCCCATAGCGCGCAATGACCGCGCCGGCGAGACAGCAGGTGGCGAAGGTGAAGCACAGGATCGAGATGAGCTTGGTCGGCGCCATGCCGACCGGCAGCGTGAAATACTGGAGCAGGAAGCCTGCGGCCGAGGCCGAGTAGCCCGCCGCCAGCACAGCCAGATAGGGACGGTGGCGCTGATAGAACCACAGCACGAGAAATGCCGCGCCGAGTGTGAGGGCGATGCCTGGATTGAGCAGCGCTATGAGCAGGCCGGTGTCCAAGCGCTGTAATTTCCCCTCGCTTCCCCTTGGAGGACCTTAGAGCGGAAGCCCAAACAAGCGGTTAAGCGAAAGCGAATATACGACAGGTGCGTCGACAAAGCCGCTGGGCGGAACCGCGAACGGCGAGCGGCGTTTCACGACGGCAACCAGGAGACGCTCCGATGGCCGACGCGATCATGCTGACCGATCACGATGCAATTCGCTCATGGGCCGCGGCACGCGCCGGCTTTCCGGCGATCGTCGACGTGTCGCCCGAAGCCGGAACGCAGCCCATGCTGAGGCTGGTCTTCGGCCAGCATGCCTATCAGGACCAGGATGAGGCCGAACGTCCGGTCAATGCCGGCGGCTACGAACTGGTCGAATGGGATGAATGGTTCAAACTCTTCGACGAGCGCCAACTGGCGCTGGTCGTCGCAAAGGACCAACCCGGCCGCCGTGAGGGATTCCACGAATTCGTCAGGCGGCCCGACTGAAGAATGCCCGAACCGCATTGCGCCTCGGGCTCCTCATATCCGACTGCGCGCGCCTGCCCTATTTCCACTCGCGGATGTCGACGAAATGGCCGGCGATCGCCGCCGCCGCGGCCATTGCCGGCGACACCAGATGGGTCCGGCCCTTGAAGCCTTGGCGCCCTTCGAAATTGCGGTTCGAGGTCGAGGCGCAGCGCTCATGCGGCTTCAGCCGGTCGTCGTTCATGGCAAGGCACATCGAGCAGCCCGGCTCACGCCAGTCAAAGCCGGCGGCGACAAAGATCTTGTCGAGGCCTTCGGCCTCTGCCTGTTCCTTGACCAAGCCGGAGCCCGGCACGATCATCGCACTGACCCGCGGATTGACTTGTCTGCCCTCGATCACCTTGGCGGCGGCGCGCAGATCCTCGATGCGGCCATTGGTGCAGGAGCCGATGAAGACGCGATCGAGTTCGATATCGGTGATCTTGGTGCCCGGCTTCAGGCCCATATAGTCGAGTGCGCGCTGCTTGGAGGTGCGCTTGTTCTCATCAGTGATGTCGTCCGGGTTCGGCACGATGCCTTGCACCGAGACCACGTCCTCGGGCGAGGAGCCCCAGGAGACGATCGGCGGCAGCTTTGCCGCGTCGAGCACGACCACCTTGTTGAAATGCGCGCCTTCGTCGGACTGCAGCGTCTTCCAGTAGGCGAGCGCGGCGTCCCAGGCTTCGCCCTTGGGGGCGCGCGGCTTGTCCTTGACATAGGCGAAGGTGGTCTCGTCGGGCGCGATCAGGCCGGCGCGCGCGCCGGCTTCGATCGACATGTTGCAGATCGTCATGCGGCCTTCCATCGACAGCGCACGGATTGCCTCGCCCGCATATTCGATGACATAGCCGGTGCCGCCGGCCGTGCCGATCTCGCCGATGATGGCGAGGATGATGTCCTTGGCGGTGACGCCTTCCGGCAGTGCGCCGTCGACGCGCACCAGCATGTTCTTGGCCTTGCGCTGGATCAGCGTCTGCGTCGCCAGCACATGCTCGACTTCCGAGGTGCCGATGCCATGCGCCAGCGCCCCGAACGCGCCATGCGTCGAGGTGTGACTGTCGCCGCAGACGATGGTCATGCCGGGCAGCGTAAAGCCTTGCTCGGGACCGATGATGTGGACGATGCCCTGGCGGATATCCTTCTCGGAATAATATTCGATACCGAAATCCTTGGCGTTCTTGGCCAGCGCCTCGACCTGGATGCGGCTTTCCTCGTTCTTGATGCCGAACTTGCGCTCGGGCGAGGTCGACACATTGTGGTCGACCACGGCCAGCGTCTTTTCCGGATGCCGAACCTTGCGGCCGGTCATGCGCAGGCCTTCGAAAGCCTGCGGGCTGGTGACTTCGTGGACCAGATGGCGGTCGATATAGAGCAGGCAGGTGCCGTCGTCCTGGCGGTCGACGACATGGTCGTCGAAAATCTTGTCGTAGAGGGTGCGCGGTGCGCTCATTTGCTTAAATCCGTCGATTTAAAAAGGGAAAACGACGCCGGTCGGACCGGCGAAACAGCCTGGCGAGTCCGCCCTAGCTAAGTCGGCTGGTCAGCGCCCCGCAGACGCGCGCGGAAAATCGCGACGGCAGGCGTTTTCTGTCCTGCAGCACGAAACCCTTATAGGCCGGATCGCCAAAAAGCTCTTCCATGGCGCTGCTCATATCAATGTTTTGGCTTTTCAGCAATCGTGGCGGCCTTCGCAGGCGCTTCACAGCACCTCGAACACAAACGTCTTCACCAGCGCGTCGGGCTCGGCGATTGCGTAGCAGCGGAACCACGGGCTCTCCTCGACCGGCCGCCATTTTTTCGCCTGCTCCAGTTCGCCAAACACGGCCTTGAACCCGCCGCTTTCAAACACCTGATCGCGGACCGTGAAGATGGCGTGGCCGCCCGTCCTGGTGATGCGTATCAGTTCACGCAGGCCCGACGCCGGTGCGTGGCTGATGGTGAACACGCCGGTCGAGAAAAAGGCGCGGAAATACCCGTCCGCCCAAGGCAATGGCCCGCCGAGCATCGCCTGTTTCAGCTCGCTGTAGGCCTGCCGGCTGCCGGCGATTTTCAGCATGTCCTGCGACAGGTCGAGCCCGGCAATATCGTGGTAGCCGAGTGCCTTGAGCGACGGCCCCGACAGGCCGGTGCCGCAACCGGCGTCGAGCAGCGGCCCTTCGCCCGGCGGCACATGGCGCGCCACCCAGGCGGTGATCAGGAACGGCAGGAGATAGCCGAGCGCCGCGGTTTCGCCGTCATAGGTCGCGGCCCATTGCGCATAGGCCTTGGCGAGCGTCTCAGGCGTGTCGGCCGTATAGACCGCTTCCAGCGCCGCATTGGCCTTGTCGATGATCATGGGTCCTCCCCGGTCGCGTCCGCTCGATGGTAGCGCCGTTTTCGCCTGCCTTCTATTCCCCATGCTGGTGGCGCAGCCGCTTCTCCAGCGCCCGCAAGGCCAACGACAGGCCGACGGTCAGGATGAGATAGATATAGGCGACGATCGAATAGGTTTCGAAGAAGCGGAACGAGCCGGCGGCGTAGATCTTGCCCATCTGGGTGATGTCGGCGACGCCGAGCACCGAGACCAGCGAGGAATCCTTGACCATGGCGACGAAATCATTGCCGAGCGGCGGCATGATAGTGCGGATCGCCTGCGGAAAGATGACCAGCCGGAAGCGCTGGGTGCGCGTCAGCCCGAGCGCCTTGGCCGCTTCGATCTGCCCCTTCTCGACCGCCTGGATACCGGCGCGGAACACCTCCGAGATGAAGGCCGAATAGCCGATGGTCAGCGCCATGACGGCGCGCCAAAGCAACGACACGTCGCGTACCAGCAGCTCACCGAAGAGGCCGGCGCTTTGCAGCGGCGCCATCAGCGCGTTCCATGCCGCGACGAAGGCCGGCGCGCCGGCAAAGGCGATCCAGAACAACAGCACCAGCATCGGCACGCCGCGGATGATCTCGACGTACAAGCGGGCGATCTGGCTGAGCCAGCGTGAGCCCGACAGGCCCATCAGCGCGACGCCGAGGCCGATCGCGCAAGCCAGCGCGAAGGCGACCACCGTGACGAAGATGGTGACGCCGATGCCCTTGGCGACGGTTGCGAAGACCTGGGCATAGACGTCGCTGGCAGCGATGAAGATGGCGGCGGCCAAGGCGATCGCCACGGCCACGGCAAGCCACCACGGGAAGTCGGATTTGGCTGAGGCGAGAGGCGCCGACGGCATCAAGCGGTACCGATAACAGAGTCACGAAGGCAGCGTTCTGTCACACCCCCCTCTGGCCTGCCGGCCATCTCCCCCTCAAGGGGGGAGATCGGCAGCTTTGACCTCGCGGCCCGTTCTGCAACACTGAAAATTGGCGAAAGCCGATGCGAAATCCGATCTCCCCCCTTGAGGGGGAGATGTCCGGCAGGACAGAGGGGGGTGTACGAGCGCAGAGTCAGCGCGAGTTCCCGCGCACAATCGTCATGAAATGCGCGCAACAAGCGGGCCTACTGCCCCATCTTGTAATCAAGGAACCACTTCTTGTTGAGCGCGTCGAGCGTACCGTCGGCCTTGAGCGCGGCGATTGCCGCGTTGACCGGCTTCACCAGGTCGGAGCCCTTGGGGAAGATGAAGCCGAAATCCTCGGTGCCGAGTGGGCCGCCGATCAGCTTAAGGCCGCCATTGGACGCATCGACATAGCCCTTGCCGGCAGTGCCGTCGGTGAGCACGACGTCGACGTCGCCGGCCTTCAGCGCCTGCACCGTCGCGCCGAATGTCTCGAACAGCTTGATGCGCGGGTTCTGCTCGTTGCCGTCGAGCACGCTGTAGACGGCGGTGTAGAAGGGCGTGGTGCCGGCCTGCGCGCCGATCAGCCCGTCCTTGAAGGCGGCGAACGTCTTTGCATCGGTGAAGCGCTTCTCGTCGCCGCGCACCAGCATGAACTGTTCCGAGCGCATATACGGATCGGAGAAATCGACCTTCTGCTTGCGGTCGTCCTTGATGGTGATGCCGGTCATGCCGATGTTGTACTGATTGTCGGAAACCGCCTGGATCATCGCGTCCCAGGAGGTATTCTGGTACTCGACCTTGAAATTCAGCCGTTTGGCGATCTCGTTCATCGCGTCATATTCCCAACCGATCTGCTTGCCGGTCTTGGCATCGATGAACTGCAGCGGCGGATAGGCGTTTTCGGTCACCACCACCACTTTCTTGCCGCCGAGGTCGGGCAGCGCCTGCGCCAGAGCCGCGACAGGCACGAGAAGGCAAGCCAGCAGGCCGGCCAGCAGCAGTTTCGAATTGATCATGACGATGCTCCCCAGGAACTGAACCGCCTCGATCGGCCGAGGCATGCAGGAAATCCGGCGCCGACTTTAGCTTTCCGCCGGCGCCTTGCAAGCCGCTCCGATGCGGCGTTCGGCACGAAAATGGATTTCAATGCTTTCAACGGCGGCATTACGGAACGATCCGTATCGATTGCGGCCGATGCAGCCCGGCAAAATAGAATCCGCCTCGCGAAACAAAAAGGCGGCCGAAGCCGCCTTTCCGAAAATACGTTCTTGAAGAGCCTTATTCGGCGGCAGCTGCTTCCGCGGCCTTGGCGGCCTCGTCGGCGGCCTTCTTCTCGGCGGCGTCCTGCGCGGCCTTCTCGGCGGCCAGCGCCTGGGCGGCGGCCACTTTCTCGGCCTCGATGCGCGCCTTCTCGGCGTTCAGCGCATCGCGCTCTTCGTCGTTCAGCTTGCGGGCGCGCACGCCGGTGTTTTCCGAAATGCGGGCCGATTTGCCGCGACGGTCACGCAAATAGTACAGCTTGGCGCGACGCACCTTGCCGCGGCGCACGATCTCGACGCCTTCGACCATCGGTGAATAGACCGGGAACACCCGCTCCACGCCTTCGCCGTAGGAGATCTTGCGGACGGTGAAGTTTTCCTGGAAGCCGGCGCCGGCGCGGGCGATGACGACGCCCTCATAGGCCTGGACGCGGGTGCGGGTGCCTTCGGTCACACGGACCTGGACGCGCACGGTATCGCCGGGCTGGAATTCGGGGAGCTTGCGCTTGGCTTCGATCTTGGCGGCCTGCTCGGCCTCGAGCTGACGGAGGATGTCCATCTCAATAATCCACTTCTTGTTCTTCCGACAGTCAGAGCGTCCGACACTCGCCTTGCAGTCGCATCGACCGCTCGGCTATGCCCTTCGTTCGAGAACTTCTGTTCGAGAACATCGGGCAGGGGCGACTACACCGTCATTGTTGACGGGCCAGAAGATCGCTCTTGGCATATTTTCTTCCGGTTCGGCGCGCACATACAGCTATTTCGGCGCTTTGTCACGCCTTCGCTGTTTCTTTTTTGGCGCTGTTCTTTTTGGCTGAGGCCGCTGTGGCAATCCCGTGATCGCTTGTGGTCCAGGGGGTTGCGCCCGCGCGTCAAGCTTCCTAAGCCGGAAGATAAGCATTTTCCTCCAGCGACGACACCCTCATGCCAATCTTGGACGCGGTCCTGCTCTTTCTCGCCGGCTTTCTATCAGGCGCGGTCAATGCCGTTGCCGGCGGCGGCACGTTCATAACCTTTGGCGCCATGACCCTGGCCGGCCTGCCGCCGATCGTCGCCAATGCGACATCGTCGGTGACGCAATTTCCTGGCTACATCACCTCGACGCTCGCCTATTGGCACGACATCAAGCATTTCTGGCGTGGCGCACTGCTGCTCAGCCTCATTTCGGCTCTCGGTGCGCTGTCTGGCGCGCTCATCCTTCTAGGGCTCGACAACCCGTCGTTCCGCGCCTTGGTGCCGTGGCTGCTGCTGGCGGCAACCGCATTGTTCGCTGCCGGGCCATGGCTGAAGCCGGCGCCCAAGCCGGAGCATGAGGCCGCGGTAGGTTCGCTGGTCGGGTCGCTGGCGCAGTTCGCCACCGCCGTCTATGGCGGCTTCTTCGGCGCCGGCATGGGCGTCATGATGCTGGCGACGCTCGGTCTCACCCAGTCCGGCGACTATCACCGGCTGAACGCATTGAAGAACATGCTGGCCGTGGTCATTGCTGCGGTTGCCATCCTCGTCTTCGTCTCGGGCGGCGTCATTGCCTGGCTGCAGGCGATCATCATGATCCCGGGTGGCGCGCTGGGTGGCTATGCCGGCGTCTGGATCGCCAGGCGCGTGCCGCAGAACGCGGTGCGCGGCTTCGTCATCGCCGTCGGCCTGTTCCTGGCTTTCTACTATTTCGATAAGGGCTGAGCGGCTGACAGATCCGGGCGTCGCTCCTTCGTCAGCCTCTCCGCTTCGGCCCGCCGCCACGCCGCGATCTTCCTGTGATTGCCCGAAATCAGCACTTCGGGGATCGGCCGCCCCTCGAATTCCTGCGGCCGTGTGTAATGCGGATGTTCGAGCAGGCCGTTTTCAAAGCTCTCTTCCTCGCCCGATTCCGCATTGCCCATGACGCCGGGCAGCAGGCGCACCACGGCGTCGAGCAGCACCAGTGCCGCCGGCTCGCCGCCGGACAGGATGAAGTCGCCGATCGAAACTTCTTCGAGGCCGCGCGCCTCAATGACCCGCTGGTCGACGCCTTCGAAGCGGCCGCAGACGATCACCGCACCCGGCCCAGCGGCGAGTTCGCGCACGCGTGCCTGGTTCAGCGGCTTGCCGCGCGGGCTCATCAGCAGGCGCGGACGTGGATCGGCTGCCGGCGAGGCATGGTCAATGGCGCTGGCCAGCACGTCTGCCCGCATCACCATGCCGGCGCCGCCGCCGGCCGGCGTGTCATCGACGGTACGGTGACGATCGCTGGCAAAGTCGCGGATCTGGATCGTTTCGAGCGACCAAATGCCGGTCTCGAGGGCGCGGCCGGCCAGCGACAGGCCAAGCGCGCCGGGAAACATCTCGGGATAGAGCGTCAGCACCGAAGCCGAAAAACTCACCGGTTGCCTCCGGCGTCCCTCGGCCCGCGCGGCCTGCCCCTGGGGTCGAAACCGTCGTCAGCGGGAGGCTCGCCGTCCTCATCCTCGACCAAACCTGCGGCGGCTGGATCAACGCGGACAAAGCCGCCGGCGATCGACACTTCCGGAACGGCGGCCTGAGTGAACGGGATGAGCACGCCCTTGCGCCCCGCCAGCGTCACGTCGAGAATGTCGCCGCCGCCGAAATTGTGCACGGCGACGACCTTGCCGACGACCGCACCGGTGTCGTCCTTGACCTCCAGTCCGACGAGGTCGGCATGGTAGAATTCATCCTCTTCGCCCTCATCGGGCAACACCGAACGATCGACGAACAATTCGGTGCCGGCCAGCGCCTCGGCGGCATTGCGGTCGTTGACGCCTTTGAAGCGCACCACCACCACGGTGTTGGCGGGCCTGATGTCAACGATCTGGAAGGCGCGGCCGTCCCTGGCGTAGAGGGGACCGTAATCGGCCAGCGCCAGCGGGTCGCCGGTAAAGCTCTTGACGCGCAATTCGCCCTTGATGCCGTGCGCGGCACCGATCACGGCCATCTGGACGGGGTTTTGCGGCTTGCTCATCTGCGGAAAATCCTTTGCCTTGCTCTAACCCCAGCCCGTCGTCATTTCAATGACGCCGCTCTTCACCGCTTCCTAACCCGCGTGCCGGAAGATGGCGGGGAACTGGAAGAGTGCAATGCAGGAATTCCTCATATCGGCAAAACCCGACCTGCAGGCGGCGCGCGAGGCCTGGCTGAAGATGCTGGCGCGCGAACGCCGGCTGTCGCCCGAAACCGTCGAGGCTTATGAGCGCGACACACGCCAGTTCCTGCATTTCCTGACCGGCCATTGCGGCGGCTCGCCCGGCATTTCCGACATCGCCGATCTGCGCCCCGCCGATTTGCGCGGCTTTCTCGCTGCCCGCCGTGCTGAGGGCGCCGGCGCCCGCACGCTCGGGCGCGGGCTGGCCGGCATCCGCTCGCTGTTGCGTTTCCTGGAAAGGCGCGGCCTCGCCAATGCGGCAGGTGCGACAGCCTTGCGCGCGCCGCGGCAGCCGAAATCGCTGCCCAAGCCGCTGACCGCAAGCGATGCAAAACACGTCGTCTCGGTGGAAGGCCAACTGGCGGAGGAGCCGTGGATTGCCGCGCGCAACGCCGCCGTGCTGACCCTGCTCTATGGGTCCGGTTTGCGGATTTCCGAGGCGCTCGGCCTGTCGAGCGCCGATCTTTCCTCACCTGGTGATACCGTGCTGCGCGTCACCGGCAAGGGTGGCAAGACCCGGCTGGTGCCGGTGCTGCCGGTGGCGCTGCGGGCGATTGCCGAATACCGCCGCCTCTGCCCTTGGCATCTCGATCCCAAGGGCCTGCTGTTTCGCGGTGCCCGCGGCGGCCCACTCAACCCGGCAATCGTCCAGCGCGACATGGCCAAGCTGCGCTCGGCGCTCAACCTGCCCGACACGGCGACGCCGCATGCGCTGCGCCATTCCTTCGCCACGCATCTGCTAGGGCGCGGCGGCGACCTGCGCACCATCCAGGAGTTGCTCGGCCACGCCAGCCTGTCGACAACCCAGATATACGCCGGCGTCGACACCGCCAGGCTGCTCGAGATTTACGAAGCAGCTCATCCTCGTGCGTGATCGATGCATGTGTCGGTGGCCATCTCGCAACAATTTTGATGCGCCGGTTAACCGTTTTGCCGCTTTTTGCGCCTAGAACCGCAGCATGAAACGCCTCATCGCCATCGCCGACCGCGCGACCCATATGTCGCTGAAGCTGCTCGTCGCGCTCAACGCCCTGTTTTTCCTCTCTTTCCTCATCGTCGCGCTGCTCGCGGCGGGCAAGGCACGCGCCGAGACTTCGGCCTGCACCGGTAGCGATATGCTGAGCGCGCTGCAAAAGGACGACCCGGCTGCCTACCGCAAGATCGAGGCGGAGGCGGCAGCGACGCCGAACGGCAAGGGCCTGCTGTGGAAGCTCGAAAAATCGGGCGAAAAACCGTCCTTCCTGTTCGGCACCATGCACGTTGCCGACCCGCGCGTCACCACGCTGCCACCCGCCGCGCAGGAGGCATTCGATGCGGCTGGCACCGTCATCATCGAGACCACCGAAGTGCTCGACAAGCAGAAGATGATGGCAGCAATGCTGAAAGAGCCGGATCTGATGATGTTCACCGACAAGACGACGCTTTCGTCGCTGCTGTCGCCGGAGGATGCGGCGGTGGTCAACAAGGCGCTCGATGCGCGTGGCATCCCGCCAGCGACCGTCGCCAAGATGAAACCTTGGTTGCTGTCGGCGATGGTGGCGCTACCTGCATGCGAAGTAGCTCGCCAGGCTGGCGGTGCGCCGGTGCTCGACGTCAAGCTTGCCAAGGACGCCGAGGCTTCGGGCAAATCGGTCGAGGGGCTGGAGACAATCGCCGACCAGCTGCGCGCCATGGCTTCGCTGCCGATCGCCTTTCACCTGAAGGGGCTGGTCGATACGCTGAAGCTTGGCGACAAGGTGAACGACGTCAACGAAACCATGATCGTGCTTTACCGGCGTGGCGACACTGGCATGTATGTACCGCTGTTTCGGGCTGTCGTCCCCGAACAGGTCGACGACCAATCGGGTTACGCCGAATTCGAGCAGACCATGATCACCAGCCGCAACAAGGTGATGGTCGATCGTGCAGCGCCGATCCTCGCCCACGGCAATGTCTTCATGGCGGTCGGCGCCATGCACCTTCCCGGAGCGCAAGGCTTGGTCGAGGGTTTCCGCAAGACCGGCTATACGGTGACCGCCGTCAACTGAACGACACGGCGGAGTTGCACACCGAATCATTGCCGAGGCGGGATCAGCCCTTACGCGTGGCGCGACGGCGGACCAGCCGCGCTTCGTGCCAAGAAACCGAAAAAGGTTCGGTTTGGCTCGATCGAACCCATTTTGCGGTGGAAATGCATGCCTGCGAGCGATTCCGGATCAGAATTGCCCTGTTTTCGGCGTTTTCAACGCCTAATGTGAAACCGATTCAACGATTGTACGTTGATGGCTATTACTTGATGTTTTTCATCCACGGAGGACACTTTTATGGCGAACACACCCAATCCGAACGACCCATTCACCTCGCCGGGCTCCGCACGGCCAAGCGGCGGCGGCAGCGGCTGGCTGATTGCCCTGGTCGTCGTTATCCTGGCAATTGTCGCCTATTATGTTTTTGGAAGACGTAGCGAGGCACCTGCGCCTGCCGAACCGCCCGCAGCCAGCACACCGGCTCCCGCCCCAGCGCCCGCCGAGCCGATGAAACCAGCCGAACCGGCTCCTGCGCCAGCTCCGGCAACACCCGCTCCGGCTCCGGCTCCGGCTCCGGCCCCTGCGCCCGCCCCGGCCCCGGCCCCGGCACCAGCACCAGCACCAGCGCCGGCACCGGCTCAGTGATCAGACTGCTGATTTAATATATGAACGGTCCGCTGAAAGGCGGGCCGTTTTTTTGAGAGCAGCCGTCGATGCTCTGAGCTGCGATTAGCCATGGGCTAACTTCATCTCCGTCATCCAGCGCGGAGCAGGAGCGAAGCGACATCGCGGAGACCCTGGAATCCATCTGCGGTTGAGAATGGAAGCCGTCTGTGGTGACCCTTCGCGCCCCTCTCTGTCCTGCCGGACATCTCCCCACTTGGGGCCACTTGGGGGGAGATTGGCTATTTCGCCAATCGCCACCGTCGCCTGCGATTCAACCGCTCAGATATGGATCGGCTTGAAGAACGTCGCCAATGCCGCCTCCTTTACCGCTTCCGACATTGTCGGATGGGCGTGACAGGTGCGGGCTAGGTCTTCCGACGAGCCGCCAAATTCCATCAGCACGGCCGCCTCGTGGATCATCTCGCCGGCGCCGAAGCCGACGATGTGGACGCCGAGTACACGGTCGCTGGCCTTGTCGGCCAGGATTTTCACAAAGCCGTCGGTGTGCAGCATGGCGCGCGCGCGGCCATTGGCGCTGAACGGGAATTTTCCGGCCTTGTAGTCGATGCCGGCCTTCTTCAATTCTTCTTCGGTCTTGCCGATCGTGGCGATTTCCGGCGTCGTGTAGACGACGCTCGGAATCACGTCATAGTTCACATGACCGGCCTGGCCGGCGATGGTCTCGGCCACCGCCACGCCCTCGTCTTCGGCCTTGTGGGCAAGCATCGGCCCGGCGATGACATCGCCGATGGCGTAGATGCCGGGCACGTTGGTCCTGAGATGGCCGTCGGTCTTGACCCGGCCGCGCTCGTCGACGTCGACGCCGGCCTCCTTCAGCCCGAGAGCGTCCGAATAGGCCCGTCGTCCCGTCGCAATCAGCACCGCGTCCGCCTCGATCGTCTCGGCTGCTCCGCCCTTGACCGGCTCGAAGGTAACCGTCGCCCCCTTCTTGGCCTTGGCGACGCCGGTCACCTTGGCGCCCAGCCTGAATTCAAAGCCCTGCTTCGACAGCAGGCGCTGGAACTGCTTGGAGACCTCGCCATCCATGCCGCCCAGGATGGTGTCGAGGAACTCGACCACGGTGACCTTGGCGCCGAGCCGCGCCCATACCGAGCCGAGCTCCAGACCGATGACACCACCACCGACCACCACCAGATGGCCCGGCACCTTGTCCAGCGACAGCGCGCCGGTCGACGAGACGATCACCTTCTCATCGAAATCGACCTTGACGCCGGGAATGCCGGCGACGTCGGAGCCGGTGGCGATGACGATGTTCTTGGTCTCGATCTCCTCGACCTTGCCGTCATCGGAGGTCACCGACACCTTGCCGGCCGCAACCACCTTGCCGGTGCCACGAAAACTGTCGATCTTGTTCTTCTTGAACAGGAAGGCGACGCCATTGACGTTGGCCGTCACCGTCGCATCCTTGTGTGCCATCATCTTCCCAAGGTTGAGCTTGGGCGCGCCGATCTCGACGCCGAGCGCCTCGAAGGAATGGCCGGCCTCGGCAAACATCTCGGACGCATGCAGCAGCGCCTTTGACGGGATGCAGCCGATGTTGAGGCAGGTACCGCCGAAGGTCGGGTTCTTTTCGACCACCGCCGTCTTCAGACCGAGCTGCGCCGCCTTGATGGCGCAGACATAGCCGCCTGGTCCCGATCCGATGATAACGACGTCATAGGCCATGATACTGTCCCCTTTTGCTTTAGCGGCCGCCGCCGATTTCCAGATTGGCGCCGGTTGTGTAGGACGCCTCGTCCGACAGCAGCCAGAGAATTGCGGCTGCGACTTCCTCGGCGGTGCCGACGCGCTGCATAGGCACCACCTTGCGCATTCTCTCGACGCGATCCGGCTGCCCGCCGGAGGCATGAATTTCGGTGTCGATGATGCCCGGGCTGACCGCGTTGACACGAATGCCTTCGCCGGCCACTTCGCGGGCAAGCCCGATGGTGAAGGAATCGACCGCGCCCTTGGAGGCGGCGTAGTCGACATATTGACCCGGCCCGCCAAGCCTTGCCGCGATCGAAGAAACATTGGCGATGGCACCACCCTTGCCGCCATGCCTGGTCGACATCCGCTTCACCGCCTCGCGGGCGCAAAGCATCGGCGCGATCACATTGATGCGCATCATGCGCTCCAGCCTTGCAGCGCTAAGCTCGTCGATGCGCGCGCTCTGGTCGACCACGCCGGCATTGTTGACGAGCGCGTCGAGCCGACCGAAACGGCCATCGACAGCCTCGAACATGGCCAATACGTCCGTCTCGCTGCCGACATCGGCCTTGACTGTGAAGGCTTCTCCGCCAGCAGCCTCGATGTCGGCGACCACCGTTTCGGCGGCTTTTGCATTCGACGCGTAATTGACCGCAATGCGATAGCCGGCCCTGGCGGCAAGCCTGCATGTAGCGGCGCCAATGCCGCGGCTGCCGCCGGTCACCAGCAGGATCTTTCCGCTCGCGCTCATTCCTGACATCCCTTCAGGGCAAAGACGTCCCAGGGCACCTTGGAAAAGCCGTTGGCGCCATAGGCCGCCGACATCTGCAACGACGCTCCCAAGTCAGGCAAGATCAGCTTCTTCGGCGCATCCTTTCCTTCGCCCGGCAGCAACGTGATATCGCCCTGGTCGTCGGCAGTGTAGATGACGCCCTCCCACACGGTGCAGGCGGCGAGCTCGTCGCCGGTGACGTCGCCGGCCGGGCATTTGTACATCAGCGAGCCATGCGGCCGCGCCGCGCCCTCGGTCCACATGACGATGCCGTCGAGCACGACGCCCTTGTCGAATACCATCTTGAAGCTGTTGGTGACGGCGGCCGACTCGCCGGTCGGCCTGAAATCGATCTCGGCGGCGTTTTCAGGATCGCCATAGACGGCGAGCTCGAGCGGGCAGGCGGCGTGCGCGGCCGCCGGGATCATCGCCGCGCCGACCGCTATCGATGCGGTCGACAGGCTTTCGGACAAGAAAGAACGGATCGTCACTGCTATCCGCCTTGAACAGCTTGATCGAGGATGAAGACCGTCGAAAGAAAATAGTCTATCTCAAACGCTACGTTTTCATTCCTGTCGACCGGAACCGCGTTCACCTCGTATTTGAGAGTCAAGATGCGAGAACTCTCCGCCAGCTCAATATAGACGTCGCGCTCACGACCGCCGCCGATTGCCCACTTGAACTCGCTCTTGTTCAGGAACTGCAGTGCCTTGGGCAAGGTATGTATGGCAATCGGTTTTGTGCCTGCAAAAGTCACGGGATGCCGGCCCACATCGACGTTAAGATGGCCGTACCAAGTCGCCATCGTTCCACCCGATTCCAGTCTTCCGAAGACAGGCTCGACACTAATCGACCTCAGACGAAAATCGGGACTGAAGAAGAACTCGCAATTGGCACCATAGATGCACCACGCCGATCCGGCGTCCCCGTGGCGATAATGATTGTCCGCCCGCAGATCCTCCGGATCTATCAAGCTGCGAACCGTCTCGCGGTCGCTCTTGCCGAGCTCGATTGGGCCAGCACGGCCTGTCGACAATAGTTCGAACAGATCTATCGGGTCGATCGGCTCAGCCACCGGAGCCCCCTAGAGGTCGAGCACCAGCCGCTCGGGATCCTCCAGGCTTTCCTTGACCCGGACCAGGAAAGTCACCGCTTCCTTGCCGTCGACGATGCGGTGGTCGTAGGACAGCGCCAGATACATCATCGGCCGGATCACGATCTGGCCGCCGACCACCACCGGCCGCTCCTGGATCTTGTGCATGCCCAAAATGCCCGACTGCGGCGCATTGAGGATCGGCGTCGACATCAGCGACCCGTAAACGCCACCGTTGGAAATCGTGAACGTGCCGCCTTGCATATCGGCGACGGAGAGCTTGCCGTCGCGCGCCGCAAGCCCCAGCCTGCCGATGTCCTTCTCGATTTCGGCGATGGACATCTGGTCGGCATTGCGCACAACCGGCACGACAAGGCCTTTCTCTGTACCGACGGCAACGCCGATATGAGCGTAGTTCTTGAAGATGATGTCGGTGCCGTCGATCTCGGCATTGACCGACGGGATCTCCTTCAGCGCATGGGTGACGGCCTTGGTGAAGAAGCCCATGAAGCCGAGCTTCACGCCGTGCTTCTTCTCGAACACGTCCTTGTATTTGCCCCTCAGCGCCATCACCGCGCTCATGTCGACCTCGTTGAAGGTGGTCAGCATGGCGGCGGTCGATTGCGCTTCCTTGAGGCGGCGCGCGATCGTCTGGCGCAGCTTGGTCATGCGCACGCGCTCCTCGCGCGACGCATCGTCGGCCGGGGACGGCGCGCGCGCGGCAACGGGTGCCGGTACAGGCGCTGCCTTCGGCATTTCGGCCGGCTGCGACGGCGCGCCCCTGGCGATAAGGTCGAGCACGTCGCCTTTCAGCACCTGGCCGCGCTTGCCCGAGCCCGACACCTGGTCGACCGCGAGATTGTGCTCGGCCAGCAGCTTTGCCGCCGACGGCGCCGGCGGCATTGTGCGCGTCTCGATCGCGCCGGCGTCGCCGGCGATCTTGGCCGTCTCGGCAGCGGCCTGCTTGACGCTCGAGGCTGCGGTGGGAGCCGAAGCCTGCGATACCGCATCCTGTTTGTCCGCCGGAGCGGCGGCGGCATTGGCTGCCGCGCCGGCGCCCGCCGAAATCGTGCCGAGCAGTGCGCCGACGCCGACCGTCTCGCCTTCCTTGACGGCGATCTCGGCGAGGGTGCCCGCGGCGGCGGCCGGCACTTCCACCCTCACCTTGTCGGTTTCGAGCTCGACCAGCGGCTCATCGGCGGCGATCGCGTCGCCGACCTTTTTGAACCATTTGCCGATGGTCGCCTCGGTGACGGATTCACCAAGTGTCGGGACGCGGATTTCGGTTGCCATTGTGCCTGTCCGTTTCTTTCGGTTCTGTTCTATTCACCAAGCGCGTCGTCGAGCAAGGCGGCAAGCTGGGCGAGATGCTTCGACATCAATCCGGTCGCCGGCGAGGCGGCGGCCGGCCGGCCGGTATAGCGCACCCGCTGATGCTTGGCGTCGATATGCGCCAGCACCCATTCGAGATACGGGTCGATGAACGACCATGCGCCCATGTTCTTGGGCTCCTCCTGGCACCACACCATCTCGGCATTGCGAAAGCGCGACAGTTCGGTGATCAGGGCCTTGGCCGGGAACGGATAGAGCTGCTCGACGCGCAGCAAATAGATGTCGTTGATGCCGCGCTTCTCGCGCTCTTCGTAGAGGTCGTAATAGACCTTGCCCGAACAGAGCACGACACGGCGGATTTTCGAATCCTTGGTGAGCTTGATGGCCTGGCCTGACAGCAGCTGCGCGTCGTCCCACAACAGCCGGTGAAAGGCGCTTTCGCCCGACATTTCCGGCAGCGTCGATACCGCCCGCTTGTGGCGCAGCAGCGACTTCGGCGTCATCAGGATCAGCGGCTTACGGAAGTCCCGCTTCAATTGCCGGCGCAAGATGTGGAAGTAATTGGCCGGCGTCGTGACGTTGGCGACCTGCATATTGTCTTCGGCGCAAAGCTGCAGGAAGCGCTCGAGCCGGGCCGACGAGTGCTCCGGCCCCTGGCCTTCATAGCCATGCGGCAGCAGGCAGACGAGGCCCGACATTCTGAGCCATTTGCGCTCGCCCGACGAGATGAACTGATCGAACACCACCTGGGCGCCGTTGGCGAAGTCGCCGAACTGCGCTTCCCACAGCGTCAGCGCCTTCGGCTCGGCCAGCGAGTAGCCATATTCGAAGCCGAGCACGGCCTCTTCCGACAGCATCGAGTTGATGACCTCGAAGCCGGCCTGCGCCGCCGACAGATTGTTGAGCGGAATGTAGCGTGTCTCGTCGCGCTGGTCGTAGAGCACGGAATGGCGCTGCGAGAAGGTGCCGCGCTCCGAATCCTGTCCGGACAGCCGGATCGGATTGCCGTCGAGCAGGATGGCGCCGAAGGCCAGCGCCTCGGCCGTCGACCAGTCGATGCCTTCGCCGGACTCGATCGCCTGGCGGCGGTTGTCGAGGAAGCGGATGATCGTCCTGTGCGCCTCGAAATCCTTCGGCACCTCGGTCAGTTTCTTGCCGATCTCCTTCAGCATCTTGACCGGCACGGCGGTCTTGCCGCGCCGCTGTTCGTCCTGGTTGTCGGCCGAGCGCAGGCCGGACCACGCGCCGTCCAGCCAGTCCGCCTTGTTCGGCTTGTAATGCTGGCCCACCTCGAATTCCTGCTCGAGATGCGCCCGCCAATCGGCCTTCATCTTTTCGAACTCGGCCTGGGTGATGTGGCCTTCGGAAATCAGCCGGTCGGCATAGATCTGCACCGTCGTCTTCTGGTTGCGGATCTTGCGATACATGATCGGCTGGGTGAAGGCGGGCTCGTCGCCCTCATTGTGGCCGAAGCGGCGGTAGCAGAACATGTCCACCACGACAGGCTTGTGGAACTTCATGCGGAATTCGATCGCCACCTTGGTGGCATGGACCACGGCTTCCGGATCGTCGCCATTGACGTGGAAGATCGGCGCCTCGATCATCTTGGCCACGTCGGACGGATAGGGCGACGAGCGCGAGAAGCGCGGGTTGGTGGTGAAGCCGATCTGGTTGTTGATGATGAAATGCAGCGTGCCGGCGACGCGGTGGCCGCGCAGGCCCGACAGGCCGAGGATTTCGGCAATCACGCCCTGGCCGGCAAAGGCGGCGTCGCCATGCAGCAGCAAGGGCAGCACCTTAGCACGCTCTTCCAGCGGCACGATCTCCTCGCGGCTGCGGCCGAACAGATAGTCCTGTTTGGCGCGCGCCTTGCCCATCACCACCGGGTCGACGATTTCCAGATGCGAGGGATTGGCGGTCAGCGACAGATGCACCTTGTTGCCGTCGAACTCGCGATCCGACGAGGCACCGAGATGGTACTTCACATCGCCCGAGCCCTCGACCTCGTCGGGCGCAGCCGAGCCGCCCTTGAACTCATGGAAAATGGCGCGGTGCGGCTTGGCCATCACCTGCGACAGCACGTTCAGCCGGCCGCGATGCGCCATGCCGAGCACGATCTCCTTCATGCCGAGCTGGCCGCCGCGCTTGATGATCTGCTCCAGCGCCGGGATCAGCGACTCGCCGCCATCAAGGCCGAAGCGCTTGGTGCCCTTGTACTTGACATCGATGAATTGCTCGAAGCCTTCCGCCTCGACAAGCTTCTGCAGGATCGCCTTCTTGCCGGCGGCGGTGAAGGAGATCTCCTTGTCGGTACCCTCGATGCGCGCCTGGATCCAGGCCTTCTCCTCGGGATCGGAAATATGCATGAATTCGACGCCGAGCGTCGAGCAATAGGTCCGGGTCAGGATATCGAGCATCTGCCGGATGGTGCCGAATTCCAGCCCGAGTACATTGTCGAGGAAGATCGGGCGGTCGTAATCGGCTTCGGTGAAGCCGTAATTCTCCGGCGACAGCTCGTTATAGTCCTCGAGCGGCTTGGCGATGCCGAGCGGATCGAGATTGGCGTGCAAATGACCGCGCATGCGGAAGGCGCGGATCATCATGATGGCGCGGACGGAATCGCGCGTCGCCTGATGCACGTCGGCGTCGGAAAGCGCTGCGCCGTTGCCGGCCGCCCTGTCCTTGACCTTTTTTTCGATGTGCTTTTCGATCAAGCCCCAATTGCCGTCCAGCGCCGAGACCAGCTCGCCATTGGCCTGCATCGGCCAGGTGGGCTTGGCCCAAGAGGCGCCCTTGGCGTTCCTGCGCACGTCGCCGGCGTCATCCTTCAGCGCCGCGAAGAAGTCCTGCCATTCGGGATCGACCGAAGCGGGATCGTCCTCATAGGCGGCATAGAGCGCGTCGATATAATCGGCATTGCCGCCATAGAGGAAAGAGGTAAGCGAAAATTGGTCGTTGGCCTGATCTTGTCTTGCCATGTCACTGTCGAAGCCTTTGCTTCGTCTCCTTTGTTGGAGGGGAGTAAGGGAATCGGGGAGTAAGGGAGTAGGGCAAATGCCCTCGTCTTGTTCCCTACTCCCCTATTCCCGTACTCCCTTACTCCCCTAACCCTTGATCGCCTCGGCCAGCGTCGTGCCGAGCCGGGCCGGCGACGGCGAAACCTTGATGCCGGCCGATTCCATCGCCGCGATCTTGTCTTCCGCGCCGCCCTTGCCGCCGGAGATGACCGCGCCCGCATGGCCCATGGTGCGGCCCGCCGGCGCGGTGCGCCCGGCGATGAAGCCGGCCATCGGCTTGCTGCGGCCGCGCTTTGCCTCGTCCTTGAGGAATTGCGCGGCGTCTTCCTCGGCCGAACCGCCGATTTCACCGATCATGATGATCGACTTGGTCTCGTCGTCGGCGAGGAACATCTCCAGCACGTCGATGAACTCCGTGCCTTTGACCGGGTCGCCGCCGATGCCGACGGCGGTGGTCTGGCCGAGGCCGACATTGGTGGTCTGGAACACCGCCTCATAGGTAAGCGTTCCCGAGCGGGAAACAACGCCGACCGAGCCCTTGCGGAAGATGTTGCCGGGCATGATGCCTATCTTGCATTCGTCGGGGGTCAGCACGCCGGGGCAGTTCGGCCCGATCAGCCGCGACGTCGAACGGTCGAGCCTCGCCTTGACCTTGATCATGTCCATCACCGGTATGCCCTCGGTGATGCAGACGATCAGCGGGATCTCGGCCTCGATCGCTTCCAGGATCGCTTCGGCAGCACCCGCCGGCGGCACGTAGACGACCGAAGCGTTGGCGCCGGTCCTGGCCTTGCCTTCGGCTACGGTGGCGAAGATCGGAAGCGCCTCGCCCTTGGCGCCGGTCCAGGTTTCGCCGCCCTTCTTGGGGTGGATGCCGCCGACCATCTTTGTGCCGTGATAGGCGAGCGCCTGTTCAGTGTGAAACGTGCCGGTCTTGCCGGTCAGGCCCTGCACCAGCACCTTGGTGTTCTTGTCGACGAGAATGGACATCGGAGCCCTTTTCTAAAAACCGTTGATCGAGGAAGGCGAGACGCGCCGGTAGACGCCGCTCACCATGTCTTGCCAGCCATCGCCGCCGGCAGGTTTGAAATGCAGTCGCATGCGGAAGGCATCGGCATTGTCGAAAATATAAGTCACACGCGCGGAGCCGCGCTGCGACGACCGCTCCAGAACCAGCTCCGTGCCGTTCCAGCTGCCTTTGGCCGGCGACATCGGCACGAAACCCATCGAATCGAACTGGTGCATGGTGACGATTTTGTTTTGCTGGTCGAAGCCGAACACGCTGTACGCGCCGAACGAAACCGTGCCGTCGCGGCGCTGGCGATAGCGCTGCACTACGAACAGGCCGCCGAACTGTGCCTCTGCCAGTATTTCCGAACTCGCTGTTCCGGCATCGGCCCATTTCGTGGCCGACACCTCTTCCTCGCCGCGCCACGCTCCGACCAGCGCCCGCAGGCGCTGGTGATCGGCCGAGAGTGAGGAGAAGGGCGCAGCGTTCATGGTCAGAGCCGCTTGAGATCGGCGACGGTGAGGTCGCTCTTAGCGTTGCCGGTGTTGAGCGTCGTCGCCGGCTCGAACATCAGCACGACAGGCTCCTCGCTCAGTGAGCGCGGACGGTGCTCGACGGCGCGCGGCACAACGATGAACTCGCCGCTGCCAAGCTCAACCGTGCCGTCGCGGAAATCGATGGCGATGCGGCCGCGCAGCACCAGGAATGCTTCGTCTTCATTGTCATGCGCGTGCCAGTCGAAGACATCGCCGAACTTGGCGATCTTGACCTGGCTGTCGTTCACGTCGCCGGCGATATGCGGATCGAAGACCTTCTTGATCTTCTGATCCGCCGCCTCGACGAGGTTTATCTTGTGCGGAGGCATCGCCTATCGACCTCTGACTCGCTCTGTTCTCACTGGATAATCCGAAACAGCAACAGGAGGCCCACCAAGAAGAGAATGACGCTCACGCCAAGATGCACCCCAAGGTCAAGCGATCTTGGAAGAACAATTCTGAACGAGGTGTGGCGGCGCATCTTTTCCGACATCTTTCTCCGCTCGGGAAAGGCCCACAGTCCGCCGATACCCATGGCAATCATAAATATTGACCATATTGGATGGGCAAACGGAGCGTTTTCCAAATGCTCAGCCCTTCACCGCCGCGACAATCTTCTTGGCTGCGTCATCGAGGTCATCGGCCGACACCACGTTTAGCCCGCTGTCGTTGATGATCTTCTTGCCGAGCTCGGCATTGGTGCCTTCCAGCCGCACCACCAGCGGCACCTGCAGGCCGACCTCCTTGACTGCTGCGATGACGCCCTCGGCGATGATGTCGCATTTCATGATGCCGCCGAAGATGTTGATCAGAATGCCTTTGACCGCCGGATCCTTGGTGATGATCTTGAACGCCGCCGTCACCTTTTCTTTCGACGCGCCGCCGCCGACATCGAGGAAGTTGGCGGGCTCGGCGCCATAAAGCTTGATGATGTCCATCGTTGCCATGGCGAGGCCGGCGCCGTTGACCATGCAGCCGATATTGCCGTCGAGCGCGACATAGGCGAGGTCGTATTTCGACGCCTCGATCTCCTTCTCGTCCTCTTCGGTGGTGTCGCGCAATTCGAGCACGTCCGGGTGGCGAAACAGCGCATTGTTGTCGAACGACACTTTGGCGTCGAGAACGCGCAGCCGGCCGCTCCTCATGACGATCAAAGGGTTGACCTCGAGCAGGCTCATGTCCTTCTCGACAAA
Source organism: Mesorhizobium sp. M1182 (assembly GCF_040318335.1). NCBI lineage: Bacteria > Pseudomonadati > Pseudomonadota > Alphaproteobacteria > Hyphomicrobiales > Phyllobacteriaceae > Mesorhizobium > Mesorhizobium sp. M1182. The sequence goes on along the minus strand of NZ_JAMYMD010000011.1, from coordinate 54,188 downwards.
CGCCTTGTAGAGGATGGGGAACAGCGTCGCGCCATCCTTGGCGGCGTCGCCGTCGAGCTTCAGCGCCGCGTTGAGCTTCCTCACATCGTCCGCAGTCACGCCCTTTTCCGGGTCGATGGCGACGGTGATGATCTTTTCCGGCGTGTCGTGGGCGACCGCCTCGATGTCCATGCCGCCCTCGGTCGAGACGACGAAGGCGACGCGCCCGACCGAGCGGTCGACCAGGATCGACAGATAGAGCTCGCGCTCGATGTCGGCGCCGTCCTCGATATAGAGCCGGTTGACCTGCTTGCCGGCCGGGCCGGTCTGCTTGGTGACCAGCGTATGGCCGAGCATCTCCTCGGCGTTGGCGACGACCTCGGCCACCGACTTCGCCAGCCTGACGCCGCCCTTGGCATCGGGCCCGAGCTCCCTGAACTTGCCCTTGCCGCGGCCGCCGGCATGGATCTGGCTCTTGACCACATAGAGTGGGCCGGGCAGCGCCTTGGCGGCAGCTTCCGCCTCGCTCGCCTTGAACACCGGCACGCCCTCGGCCACGGGTGCGCCAAAGCCTTTCAGCAGCGCCTTGCCCTGATATTCATGGATGTTCATGCGCTATGTCTCCAGCTTGCTTGGCGGGCTTGGTTACCGGCTTACTTGGCCGCGAGATGCGGAGCGATCTTGACGCAGGCGTCGCACAGGCCCTGCACCGCCGCGACCGAATTGTCGAACATCTTCTGCTCGCTCTTCGCGAGCTCGATCTCGATGATCCGCTCGACGCCGCCGGCCCCGATTACCACGGGAACGCCGACATAGGTGTTCTTGACGCCATATTGGCCGGAGAGGTACGCCGCACAGGGCAGCACCCGCTTCTTGTCCTTGAGATAGGCTTCGGCCATGGCGATGGCCGAGGCGGCCGGCGCATAAAAGGCAGAGCCGGTCTTGAGCAGGCCGACGATCTCGGCGCCGCCGTCGCGGGTGCGCTGCACGATCTGGTCGAGCCGCTCTTTCGAGGTCCAGCCCATCTTGATGAGGTCGGGCAGCGGGATGCCGGCAACCGTCGAATAGCGGATCATCGGCACCATGGAATCGCCATGGCCGCCGAGCACGAAGGCGGTGACGTCCTCGACCGAGACCTTGAATTCCTCGGCCAGGAAATAACGAAAGCGCGAACTGTCGAGCACGCCGGCCATGCCGACGACATGGCTCTTGGGCAGGCCGGAAAATTTCTGCAGCGCCCAGACCATGGCGTCGAGCGGATTGGTGATGCAGATGACGAAGGCTTTCGGCGCGTATTTCTTGAGGCCGGCGCCGACCTGCTCCATTACCTTCAGATTGATGCCTAGAAGATCGTCGCGGCTCATGCCGGGCTTACGCGGCACGCCGGCGGTGACGATGCAGACATCGGCGCCCTCGATGCCGGCATAGTCGTTGACGCCGGTCAGCCTCGAGTCGAACCCATCGACCGGCGACGACTGCGCGATGTCCAGTCCCTTGCCTTGCGGGATGCCTTCGGCGATATCGAACAGCACGACGTCGCCGAGATCCTTGAGGCCGACCATGTGGGCGAGGGTGCCGCCGATCATGCCCGAGCCGATGAGCGCTATCTTGTTGCGTGCCATGTCAGGATATTTTCCCTTTGACTATGACGGCGCCCAAATCCTTGACGATTTGATGACGGCGTCGGAGGAAGAGGCCGGAATGCTGCGGAACCGCGAAATGCGCCGCACGCAATAGCCCCGGCCGCACAAAAATTCAAACGATTATTTTGGAGTGAGTAATTTCAATCGGTTAGAAACAATGGGAGTTACGTAAACGTCAGAATTCTGAAGCCGACTAGAGGAGTTCTACACAATGGCACTGGAAATCAGAAGGCTGTTTCCTGGCGATGACGCCCTTGTGATGCGGGTTGCCGACGAAGTCTTCGACGAGCCGGTCAGGCCGGATCGGCTCTCCGCCTATCTCGCGGAGCCCGGTCATTTCATGGTCGTGGCCCTCGCCGACGGCATCGTCGTTGGCCAATGCGCAGCCGTCATCCACCGCTACCCGGACAAGGTGAGCGAACTCTACATAGACGAGGTCGGCGTGGCGCCGGCCTTTCAACGCCTGGGCATTGCGACGAGGATGCTCGGCGCCATGCTGGCACTCGGTCGCGAGCATGGCTGTGAGGAGGCGTGGGTCGGCACCGAGCCGGACAATGTTGCTGCTCGCGCACTTTACGAGTCGCGAAAAGAGCCGCATGGGCCGGCGGAGGGGTTCGTCATGTATGTTTATAGGTTATAGCCAGCGGCAGCGACCCCTTCTGTACTATCCCTCACGCCTGAGCCTGCCGTGCCTCGGTCGATGATCCCTGCGCCCCCTGCCTCTCCGTCCAGTTCTCCAGCCAGTCGTGGCTCTGCATCTCGATCAGCCGCGATGCGGTGCGCTCGAACTCGAAGACTTCGTTGCCGCGCTTGGCCGTATAGAGCTGCGCCGGCGGTGCCGCGGCGCTCAGCACCAGCCGTACATGATGATCGTAGAGCGTATCGACCAGCAGGATGAAGCGCTTGGCTTCGTTGCGCTTGCCTTCGCCGAGCACCGGCACACGGTCGATGAAGATGGTCGAGAAACGGCTGGCAATGGCAAGATAGTCGCGGGCGCCGAGCGGCCTCTCGCAGAGATCGGCGAAGGAAAACCGCGCCGCCTCGCCGGCAGAACGCGGCACCACGACGTGCCGGCCCTTCACCGTCAGCATCGTCTCGGCCGTCGGCCTGCCATGCGTCATCACCGCCCACGCGTCGTCGAGCGCATGGTCGGCGGCGGCATCGGCCGCGGTGATGTAGACCGGCATGCGGCTGAGCTTGTCGAGGCGGTAATCTTTATCGGCGTCCAGCGCCAGCACCTGCGCGTGGCGCTCCAGGATAGCGACAAACGGCAAAAACAACTGACGGTTCAGGCCGTCGCGGTAGAGATCCTGCGGCGCAACATTGGAAGTGGCAACCAGCACCACGCCATTGGCAAACAACGCCGAAAACAACCTTGACAGGATCATCGCATCGGCGATGTCGGTGACGGAGAACTCGTCGAAGCATAGCACCCAGGCTTCCTCGGCCAGCGCGCGCGCCACCGGCGGGATCGGATCGTCCTCCTTGGCCGTGCCGTTCTTGCGAGCCTGTCGGTGCTTCTGGATGCGGTCCTGCACGTCGGCCATGAAGTCGTTGAAATGCACCCGGCGCTTGCGCCGCACCGGCAGCAGCTCGAAAAACATGTCCATCAGCATGGTCTTGCCGCGGCCGACGCCGCCATGGATATAAAGGCCCTTGACCGCCTCGTGCACCTCGCGCTTGCGGGCGAACAACCACCCCAGCGCGCTTGATTTCTGCGCCAGCCGCTTTGCCGATATCTCTTCGATCAGCCGGTCGAGCGCAGCGGCGATCCGCTCCTGCGCCGGATCGCGCCCGATGGCGCCCGTCTCGACCAGATGGTCATAGCGCTGCTTGACGGTCGCATGAGTCTGGAGGCCGTCACGCAGATGCATTGGTCACGTCGTTCCGGAGCAATTCCAAGAAAAGTGTGCAGCGGTTTTCTGTCCGGAATTGCGTAAAAAACAAAAGAGAGCAATTCCAAGAAAAGTGTGTAACGGTTTTCCGTCCGGAATTGCGTAACAATGGGGGCCGTTTTCTTACCTTGTAAGCGAGATCGGCAGGCCGTTGGAAGTCTGGCCGTCGAATTTCTCGCCGCCTGAGGAATAAAGCCGTGCCAGCGTGCCGCCATTCTCGTCGTAGAGCGTCAGTTGCTTGCCGGCGACGTTCCAGGATTTGATGCCATCGAGCGGCGCCGGGCAATGCAGCGGTCCGGCGCGGTAGCCCGACCCGAATTTGGTCTGCGGCGTCGCCACCTGACAGCTCTGGCCGGACACGCTTGCCTTCCAAACACCGGCGACGCTGGACGCGGTCAGGTCGGCTGCACCGGCCGGCGCCGTCCCGTCGGGCGGCAGCGAGGCGACCTGCGTGTTCTGCGGCGCGGTCGGAAATTTCGACGGGTCGGCCGGGCCGGGTGTCGCCGGTGGCGGCAGCTGGTTTGCAGTCACCTTGCCGGCGGGCGCAGCTTCCAGCGGCGCCGGCTGCTGCTCGTCCATCGATGTGAACCGTGAGGTTGAACAGCCGCTCGCAACGAGCACGGCCAACGATACGGCCAGCGGGCCGGTTTTCGAAAATTTCATTCTTCAACCTCCGTCGGATCGGGCTGGGGATGCCGTCCGCGCAATGTCCCCCTCACCAAGATGGAGAAGGTGGCGAAATTTCAACCCGATATGGTTAAAATACGGTTTGCGCCGGTAATGTTGCAAATTTGTCGCAAAATTCACATTGCCTGAAATTGCGTTACGCCTTGGCCGTTTGGCCGACACCTCCGGTTGATTTCGATACGGCGCGCTGGCGCCAAATCCCTGGCGTTCACCTCAAATGCTTGTGCGGGCCGGCGCCGGCATTATCTCTTGGCGATCAGCAAACTGCAGGGAGCCGATTTCTTGGCCGCGAGAAAGAGAGCCGCCAACCGCTATTACAGCGGGCCGCCCAGCGATCATTTCGACGGCACCTTGTTCTTCAATCCCGACGGACGGCCGCCGGGTCGCTTTGCCGATCTGTTGAAATGGCAATTGAGCCGCGAGCGCTCGAAATGGCCGGCGGCGGATCCGAGCCCGTTTCCACCGGCAAGACCGGTCGAGCGCATCGATGGTTCTGCGCTGCGCCTCACCATGGTCGGTCATTCCTCGCTGCTCGTCCAGACAGCCGGCCTGAACATCCTGACCGACCCAGTCTGGTCGCGACGCGTCTCGCCGCTCTCCTTCGCCGGTCCGAAACGCGTCAATCCGCCGGGCATCGCGTTTTCGCATTTGCCGCCGATCGACCTCGTGCTGGTCAGCCACAACCATTACGACCATCTCGACCTCGCCACGCTGAAGCGCCTGAAGACAAGACACGACCCGCTGCTGCTGACGCCGCTCGGCAACGACACGATCATCGGCGCTGCCGTGCCCCGTATGAGGCTTTCCGCGCATGACTGGGGCGACCGGGTCGATATCGGCGATGGCGTCGCCGTCCATGTCGAGCCGGTGCACCACTGGTCGGCCCGCGGTACTCGCGACCGGCGCATGGCGCTGTGGGCGGGTTTCGTCGTCGAGACACCCGACGCAAAGATCTATTTCGCCGGCGATACCGGCTTCCACGGTGGCATCAATTACCGGCTGATGGCGCAAAAGCACGGCGGCTTCCGCCTCGCCATCCTGCCGATCGGCGCCTACGAGCCGCGCTGGTTCATGGCGCCACATCACCAGGATCCGGAGGAGGCGGTGCAAGGCATGCTTTTGTGCAACGCCGCCTATGCAGCCGGCTGTCACTGGGGCACGTTCCGGCTCACCAACGAGCCGATCGACGAGCCGCCCAGAAAGCTCGGCGAAGCGCTCGATGCTGCCGGCCTGCCGCGGCAACGTTTTCGCGCCTTGCGGCCGGGCGAAGTCTGGGACGTGCCGGCGGTCTAGCGCGGCGGAACCTAGGGCATCACATAGACGTTTGTAGGTGTTCAAACTTGTCGCCTGCGAGGTGTCTCTCATGATCAGGTGGATCATCATTCTTTTGATTATCGCGGCCGCGGCGAGCCTGCTCGGCATGCCGGCACTGGCCGGAGCCGCCGCCACCGGCGCGCGCATCCTCATCGGCATCGTGCTGATCATCTTCCTGCTGATCGTGCTTGGCGTCTTCGCGGTGACTTGAAAATCACGCCGCGCTGGTAATTTCTGCCGCTATCCGCCATATAGGCGCCAAACGGCAAGAGACCTTTCGATCGATGGCAAGCGCGGCCCCTTTCGCCAAGATGAACGGCATCGGCAACGAAATCATCGTTGCCGATATGCGTGGCCGTGCCGATCGCGTGACGCCTGCGGCAGCCGTCGCGCTTAATGCCGATGCGGCGACCAGGTTCGACCAGATCATGGCGATCCACGACCCCAGGACGCCGGGCACCGCCTTTTTCATCGACATCTTGAATTCCGACGGAACCAGGGCGCAAGCCTGCGGCAACGGCATGCGTTGTGTCGTCCAGGCGCTCGCCGCCGAGACCGGCCAGAAGACATTTGCCTTTGAAACAGTCGCCGGCATCCTCAATGCCGAGGAACATGCCGACGGAATGATCTCGGTCGACATGGGCAGGCCGCGCTTTGGCTGGCAGGACATCCCGCTGGCCGAGGAATTCCGCGACACCCGCATGATCGAGCTGCAGATCGGCCCGATCGATGCTCCGGTGCTGCATTCGCCGTCGGTCGTCTCGATGGGCAATCCGCACGCCATCTTCTGGGTCGACCGCGACGTCTGGTCGTACGAGCTCGAGCGCTTCGGCCCGCTGCTCGAAAACCACCCGATCTTCCCCGAGCGCGCCAACATCACCATCGCGCAGGTGACCTCGCCGGAGACCATGGCCATCCGCACCTGGGAGCGCGGCGCCGGCCTGACCAAGGCCTGCGGCACGGCTGCTTGCGCCGCTGTAGTCGCCGCGTCCCGCACCCGGCGTACCGGCCGCGGCGTCACGCTGATGACGCCCGGCGGCGGCTCGCTGCATGTTTTGTGGCGCGACGACGACCACGTCATCCTCACCGGTGCCGCCGAATGGGAATTTTCCGGCAGCTTCGATCCTTCGACCGGGGCGTGGGCGCGCGACACCGAAAGCGCCGCCTGATGGCTCCTCTTGGCAACAAGGGTATCGAGGTCGTCACCTTCGGCTGCCGGCTGAACACCTATGAATCCGAGGTGATGCGGCGTGAAGCCGAAAGTGCGGGCCTCGGCGGCCTCGAAGGCGGCGCCATCATCTTCAACACCTGCGCCGTCACCGGCGAGGCTGTACGCCAGGCCAAGCAGTCGATCAGAAAAGCCCGCCGTGAGAACCCGGCCGCCCGCATCATCGTCACCGGCTGTGCCGCGCAGACCGGCCCGCAGGATTTCGTCGCCATGGACGAGGTCGATCTCGTCCTCGGCAATGAGGAAAAGCTGAAGGCGCATTCCTATCGCGCGCTGCCGGATTTCGGCGTCAACGACACTGAGAAGGCGCGCGTCAACGATATCTTTTCGGTGCGCGAGACGGCCGCCCACATGGTCGACGCCATCGAGGGCCGGGCGCGCGCTTTTGTCCAGGTGCAGAACGGCTGCGACCACCGCTGCACCTTCTGCATCATTCCCTACGGTCGCGGCAATTCGCGCTCGGTGCCGATGGGCGCCGTGGTCGAGCAGATCAAGCGACTCGTCGGCAATGGTTATGCCGAGATCGTGCTGACGGGCGTCGACATGACCAGTTTTGGCGCCGATCTGCCGGGCGCACCGAAGCTCGGCAAATTGGTCAAGACCATCCTGAAGCAGGTGCCAGACGTGAAACGCCTGCGGCTTTCCTCGATCGACTCGATCGAAGCCGACGACGATCTGCTGGACGCCATCGCCACCGAGCCGAGGCTGATGCCGCATCTGCATCTGTCGCTGCAATCGGGTGACGACATGATCCTGAAGCGGATGAAGCGCCGGCACAGCCGCGACCAGTCGATCCGCTTTTGCGAGGATGTGCGCAAACTGCACCCCGGCATTGTTTTCGGCGCCGACATCATCGCCGGCTTCCCGACCGAGACGGACGCCATGTTCGAAAACTCGCTGGAGATCGTCGAGGAATGCGGCCTGACGCATCTCCACGTCTTCCCGTTTTCGCCGCGCCAGGGCACGCCCGCCGCGCGCATGCCGCAGCTCCGCCGCGACGTCGTCAAGCAACGCGCGGCACGCCTGCGCGCCGCCGGCGAGGCCGCCTATCGCCGCCATCTTGCCTCGCTCGCTGGAACGCATCAGTCGATCCTGGTCGAGCGTGACGGCCTTGGCCGCACCGAAGGGTTTACGCTGGCCGCGGTCTCTGCCGGCGCTCCGGGCGACATCGTCGAGGCTGATATCGCCGGCCATGACGGTATCCGACTGATCGCCGCGCCGCTTGCCGCCCGCGCCGCCTGAGAGCGCAAGACATGGCTGGGTTTTTCAAGAAGATATTTTCGTTCGGCAAGAAGGAAGTCGTCGAGGAGCGGCCCGACGAGGCCGCGCCGCTGCCGCCGATCAAATGGGACGAACTGGAGGCGCTGAAACCGGCCGCCGAGCAGGCCGTCCCGGAGTTTTTGAAACGCGACGAGTCGCGACCCGAAGTCGAAGCCGTACCTCCACCGCCAGTCGAACCAGAGTTGCCTCCGGCACCCCAACCGGCGCCGGAATCGCAGAAGCCTGAGCCGCCGCCGACCATTCCACCCGAGCCGGAAACGCCTGCTGAGGAACCGGAGGAGATCCGGGCCGAGCCGCAGCAGCCAGAAATCGTCCCCTCCCAGCCAGAACCTGCACCCGTCGAAGTGCCGGTAGTGCCCACCGAGGCTCCCTCAGCAGCGCCAGCGCGCGAAGTCCCGCCCGCCGAAATACCGCCCCCGATCCGCCAGCCAGCGCCGGCCGAGACGAAACCGATCTTGAGCGAGATCGCGCCCGAACCGGAGGTCCTGCCGGCGCCCCACCCTCCCATCGAGGGGGAGGTAAAGCCCGAGCCAGAAGCCGTTCCGCAACCATCGCCGGAGCCAAAGCCCGCCCCCGGCAAAGTCACCGTAACCAAGAAGGTCGAGCAGAAAGCCGAGCCGCAGAAGGCGCCCGAACCGGCGCCGAGGCGTTCCTGGTTCCAGCGCATGCGAGACGGGCTTGCCCGCTCTTCCCGGGAGTTGTCGGGCAACATCGCCGGCGTCTTCACCAAGCGGAAGCTTGACGAGGACACGCTGCAGGACCTGGAGGATGTGCTGATCCGCGCCGATCTCGGCATGGAGACGGCTTTGCGCGTTACCGACGCGCTCTCCGCCAGCCGCTACGGCAAGGACGTCTCCGACACCGAAGTCCGGGCCATCATGGCGGCCGAGGTTGAGAAGGTGCTGACCCACGTCGCCATGCCGTTGGAGCTCGACCTCAGCCACAAGCCGCATGTCATCCTGGTGGTCGGCGTCAACGGCACGGGGAAGACCACGACCATCGGCAAGCTGGCGGCGAAGCTCACCGATGGCGGTCTCTCGGTGATGCTCGCCGCCGGCGACACCTTTCGCGCAGCCGCGATCGAGCAGCTGAAGATCTGGGGCGAGCGCACCAACTCGCCGGTCATTGCCTCGAAGCTCGGCGCCGATGCCGCCGGCCTCGCCTACGATGCATTCGAGCGCGCGAAGGAGGCCGGCTCCGACGTGCTGATCATCGACACCGCCGGGCGGCTGCAGAACAAGACCGAACTAATGGCGGAACTGGAAAAGATCGTCCGGGTGCTGGGCAAGCTCGATCCGGAAGCGCCGCACACCGTGCTGCAGACGGTCGATGCCACCACCGGCCAGAATGCGCTCAACCAGGTCGAGATCTTCCGCAATGTCGCCGGCGTCAACGGCCTGGTGATGACCAAGCTGGACGGCACGGCGCGCGGCGGTATTCTGGTGGCGATCGCGGCAAAGCACAAATTGCCGGTCTATTTCATCGGCGTCGGCGAACAGGTCGACGACCTCGAACCCTTTTCCGCAAGCGAATTTGCCAGGGCGATCGCTGGAGTGGCTTGACGAGCATGATCCCGAAAAGTTGCAAGCTTTTTGGATTGGATCACGCGTAAGAAGGACGCTATGAACCCACCCATCCTCGAAGGCGACCCGTCCGATCCGCGACGCAAGGCGTTGAACCCCGGCCTGAAATTCCTGCTCGAGCTCGGGCCTGGTCTGGTGTTCTTTTTCACCACCATCCGCGGCGCGTGGCTTGTCGGGAAATTTCCGATCCTCGGCCATATCGGCGAGCCTATCCTGATTGCCACAGCGTTCTTTATGGTGGCGACGGCGCTATCGCTCAGCGTTTCGTGGATTTTGACGCGCAGCTGGCCGATCATGCCGTTGGTCTCGGCCATCGTGGTGTTTGTGTTTGGCGCACTGGCGCTGTGGCTGCAGGACAAGACCTTCGCTTTCATGAAGCCGACAATCATCAACAGCCTGTTCGGCATCACGTTGCTTGGCGGGTTGGCGTTTGGCAGATCGCTGTTGGGCTATGTCTTTGATTCCGCCTTCAATCTCGACGCCGAAGGCTGGCGCAAGCTCACTTTCCGATGGGGACTCTTCTTCCTTTTTCTGGCTGCGCTGAACGAGATCGTGTGGCGCAACTTTTCTGAGGAAGCCTGGCTTTATTTCAAGGTCTGGGGCACGATTCCCATTACCCTTGTCTTCACGTTAAGCCAAATGCGGTTGATCCTGCGCCATTCGCTCGAGGACAAGGCCGGCAAGGAAGAGAAGGCCGGCAAATAGAGCAATTCCAGGAAAGTGTGTAGCGGTTTTCCCGGGAAAAGCGCGTAGCGTTTTCCCTAGGGAATTGCATCAGAATAAGGGGAGAGGGGCATGGAATTCATCACCACGCGCGACGAGTTGAGGACGATCTACAAGACGCCTCGGCTGACCGACGGCTCGATCCGCAAGGAATTGAAGACATTGGACGGCCACTGCCGTTCATTCATCGGCAAGAGCCCGTTCGTGCTGATCGGCTCGTCCGACGGCGCCGGCAATGCCGATGTGACGCCCAAGGGCGACAGGCCGGGTTTTGTGGCAGTGCTCGACGAGAAGACCATCGCCATCCCCGACCGGCCGGGCAACAACCGGCTCGACACGCTGGAGAACATCCTTCTCAATCCCTCGGTCGGGCTGCTCTTCCTCATTCCCGGCATGAACGAGACGCTGCGTGTCAACGGCGATGCCCGCATCACCGTCGATGCGGCGTTACGCGAGCGGCTGGCGGTCGACGGCAAGGCGCCGCAAAGCGTCGTCGTGGTGACGGTCAAGGCCGCCTATATGCATTGCGCCAAGGCCTTCATGCGCTCCGAACTGTGGAAGCCGGAGAGCTGGTACGACCGCGCGACGCTGCCGACGCTCGGCCAGATCCTGCGCGACCAGCTGGCGCTCGCCGATTCGGCCGAGGCGACCGACCGCTGGCTGGATGAGGAATACAGGGAGACCATGTGGTAGCGTGCCCGGCAACGAATCGCCCAAGCCGGTCTCCATTCCTTTGCTGAACATCCTCGCCATCTCCGGCAGCCTGCGCGCCGCCTCGATCAATTCGGCCCTGGTCGCGGCACTCGCGCAAAACGCGCCGCCGGACTGTCACGTCTCCGTCTACGATGGACTTGGCCGGCTGCCGATCTTCAACCCCGACGACGAAGGCGAGCGGACGCCGCCGCAAGCAGCAGTGCTGATCGATGCGGTCACCGCCGCTGACGGCGTCATCGTCTCCTGCCCGGAATATGCTCACGGTGTGCCAGGCGGCCTGAAGAACGCGCTTGACTGGCTGGTGTCGCGCGATGCCGCCGTTGGCAAGCCAGCCATGCTGGTGCATGCCTCGCCGCGCTCGCTGTTTGCCCGCGCCGCACTGATCGAGATCATGCGGACAATGTCTTTTGCGCTCCATGAGGAAGCAGCGCTCGAAATAGCGCTGCTCGGCAAGAAGCCGCCGGAGGTGGAGGATATCTTATCGCAGCCGGAAAACCGGCTGACGATGCGCGATGCCCTATCCGCCTTCGCGGAGTTCATCCGCTCGCGGTGAACGCCGGACCGTGCTTTCGCCATCCCAGGGTCTCCGCGACGGAGTTTCGCTCCTGCTCCGCCCCCGGGATGACGACGCTAGGAGCTGCGGCCAATCTGTGCCGGGAACTATCCCTTGCTCCTCCGCGTCTCGACGTCGGTCTCGCCGACGAACCAGTCGCGTGCAGCGACCTCCTCGAAAACCACCCAGACATCGTTGTTGGTCAGGCCGGTGACGCCGGTGATGGCCGCTGTCACTTGGGCGGCGATCGCGGCCTTTTTGCCGGCCGGGTCGTCGGCAATCACCTCCTTGACCAGGCGGATATTCACGAATGGCATGGTTCCCTCCCTTGCATATGCTTGGCAGCCGCTCAGTAGGTTTTGGCGCCGTTGACCATGAGCCGGACCATGTAGAGCGATGTGGTGCCGGCGATGTAGAGGCAGTTCAGCTTGTTGCCGCCGAACACGCAATTAGCAACGACTTCCGGTACCTTGACCTTGCCGATCAGCGTCCCGTCTGGATCGTAGCAATGGACCCCGTCGGCGGTGCTGGTCCAGATGCGGCCGTCCGCATCCAGCCTGAAACCGTCGAACAGGCCGGCGGTGCAGTCGGCAAAGACCTTTTCGCCTGAGACCGTCTTGCCGCCCTGGCCGACATTGAACACCCGGATGTGCGCCGGATTTTGCGCACCATGCGTGCGGCCGGTATCCGCGACATAGAGTTGGCGCTCGTCGAGCGAGAAGGCGAGCCCGTTGGGCCTGACCATGTCGGTGATCACCGCCTCGGTCTCGCCGGTGCCGGGATCGACCCGGTAGACATGGCAGGCGCCGATTTCGCTTTCGGCCTTGTCGCCCTCGTAATCGGTATCGATGCCGTAGCTCGGATCGGTGAACCAGATCGAGCCATCGGACTTGACCACCGCGTCATTGGGCGAGTTCAGCCGCTTGCCGCGCCATTTGTCGGTGATGGTGATGACCGAGCCGTCATGCTCGGTGCGGCTGACGCGGCGGCCGGAATGCTCGCAAGTAACCAGCCGGCCTTGCCGGTCGACGGTGTTGCCGTTGGAATTGCCGGACGGCTGACGGAATACGCTGACGCAGCCGTCGGTCTCGTCGTACCGCAGCATGCGATTGTTCGGGATGTCGGACCAGACCACATAGCGCCCGGCCGCGAACCAGGCCGGTCCTTCCGCCCATCGGCAGCCGGTAAACAGCCTGTCGACCTGTGCATTGCCGTTGAACAGCCGCGAAAAGCGCGGATCGAGAACTTCGTAGAATTCGCTGGCCATGGTTCCTCCCGGTAGCAGTCGCTTGGCAAGGCGCGATCAAGCCAGCCCACGATCGATATGGCAAGATCGATGATGCGTCAGAGGCATTATGGAATGCGAATGCTGGCCCGGACGGCAGGTCACATCCCGTTAACCGGCTATGCGCCCAGCGCAATGGTGCATTGCAACATCTTATTTTTGCAATGCACCATAACTATGTCATGCTCCGTATTGATCAAGGGAGGAACAACTGGCCGCGAAACGCGGCGCAAAAAGGAAACTCGCTATGGTCATCGACAGCCTCATGAGCCGCGCTCGCGCCAGCATCGCCAAGCGCCGGCATTACAACCGCCTCGTCGCCGAAATCGACAGCTTCAGCAGCCGCGACCTCGCCGACATGCGCGCCGACCGCTCAGAAATGCTCTACCAGGTCCACAAGCAGATCTACGGCTGAGTGAATGGGATCGGGCTTAGCCCACCCATTCGATCCAGCGGCCGTGGTAATCGCAATGGGCCAGGCGGTGCGTCTCGCCGCCCGGCCATAAAGTCAGGCTGAGTACCGCCCAATTGTTTGTGGGATCGCGCGGCTCCATCCTCAGCCTTGCGATTGGCGCAGCGGCCGTGGCCTGTCTGCCCGCCTGCTCCAGGGCGACGATGATCGCATCCTTGGTCGCCCGCGGCAGGTATTGCCACATGATCGAATGATAGAGCACAAAAGCGCCACCCTCCTGCCGCGCGGCCAGCGCCTTCCCGACAAAATCCGCCGCGTCCGCTTTGACAAGTGGCGGTCGAAACTTTTCGGCAAGTGACAGCGCAGCGTCGAGCCGGGCCAGCCGCGTAGCCTGATCGGCCCAGACGTAAGACCGAAGCCGTAACCGTGTGGCTGCGTCGGCGACATCTACCGGCGCGATGTCACAGCCGGCGCGGTGGCGGACGTCGATCGCTCCACCAAGCGGAACAGCGAGTCCGCGCACCTCCGGCGCCAACCGAACGGTGGAGGTCCGGTCGCCCCACTCGGCATCGCCGTAGCGGTAGTGAAAGCTGTCGAACAGGAGATTGAGCCCAGCGCTGGCGCCAATCTCGCACAAGTCCAGCGGCAGGCCGGTTTCCCGCGCGACCGTCAGAAATCCAGGCAGCAGCATCGCCGACCGGGCGATTTCATTGGTCTGCGGCGCACCGGCGAGGCCGGCGACGATCCGCTCGTCGGATCGCGCAATTGCCTCCGGCAGCACCGCCGCGATCTCGGATTCGCTTGTCTGGTTGGGCGGATAGATCAGTGCCAATCGCTCATTGGCACCCGTCAGGACCAACCCATGCAGCGCGCCGCAAAGCCGCAATGCGAGGGCGTCGGCGCGCGCGTCGCCCGGCCAACCGAGCACCGCCTGCCCGGTCCTGGTGTTTGCGTCGAGAACCTTAGCGAGCGCACGGCATAAATTCGCGGTGAAAGGCGAGCCAAGTCCATCGCAGGCTTTCGCCTGTGCCAGAAAATGATCGCGGATGTCTCGTTCGTCCATCGCGTTTCAGGTGTCTCAGCCCGGAGCCGCGAGCGCCTTCTCGATTTCGGGTAACAGCAGCGTCCGCGCCGAGTCCGGCGTCAGCGGCCCGACATGCTTATAGGCGATCTTGCCATCCTTGCCGATGACGAAGGTTTCCGGCACGCCGTAGACACCCCAGTCGATCGCCGTGCGTCCGGCTTGGTCGACGCCGATCGCCTGGAATGGATTGCCGAGATCGCCAAGGAACCGACGGGCGTTTTCCGGCTGGTCCTTGTAGTTCAGCGCCGCCATGACGAAGCGTCTGTCCTGCGACAGCGCCAGCAGCACCGGATGCTCTTCGCGGCACGGCGCGCACCAGGACGCGAAGACGTTGACCAGCGTCACCTTGCCGGCGAACTGTTTTGAATCGAGGCCCGGCAAATTGGTGCCTTCGAGCGCCGGCAGGTTGGTCTGCGGCGCCGGCAGGCCGATCAGCGCTGACGGCACTTCCGACACGTCGCGCCCTGACAAAAGCTGCGCCAGGAACAATCCCGCCAGCCCGAGAAAGACCACCAGCGGCAGCAGCACGATCAGGCGGCGGCGCGCCGGTGTTTGGGTTTCCGTGCTCATGATTTTACTGCCTTATCGGAGCGCCGGCGCACGCCGGATGCCTCCAGCTCGGCAAGCTCTCGCTTGCGGCCGCGCTGGTCGAGCAGAATCCAGCCGATCAGCCCACCCAGCACCACGGCCGTGATCGCATAGGCGGCGGTGACATAAAGGGCGTGAACGCTCATTTTCCCGATCCAAGGCTTCTCACGGCGGAATTCATAGCCTCACCGGCTGTTTGTCGCAATGAACGGGTCTGCGGCAGATTTGCGGTTATCGCAAGCCGAAGGTCACTGCGAACGCAAAACACCTGATATGTTTTTGATACGCATGTATTGGCACGTCAGAGACAGCCTGACAGCCCCTTCGCAGGTAAGCAGGATTCTACCGGCGTCATCCCACATCCTGATTGCACTCCAGCCATGGCTCCGGAACTTGCGAAGGCTAATCGATTCGACCGCGATGAACTCAAGCCCGAAAGACACGGCATTGAACGCCGCCCATTTGGCGGGGGGCCGGTAGGTGAGGACGGTCGAGATGAAGGAAAGGTACATGCTAGGCCCTTCACGATTGATTTCGGCCTTGGTTACCTCGACGGAAGACAGGTCCGGATAGTTGCCGTAGATTGTCTGGAGAAAGATCGGGTTCTCTATGCGCAGCGGCCACATCAATCCGTTCCGTGCCGAAGCGCCAGCGCCGCCGCCACCGGCCCGAGCACGGCAAGGAACAGGGTCAGCGCGGCGAGAATGAGGAAGGGCTGCAGAAAAGGATCGGGGTTCGCCACCGCGCCATAGCTTGCTGATACGCCGAAGATCAGCACGGGAATGGTTAGCGGCAGCACCAGCACCGAGATCAGCAGGCCCCCGCGCGGCAGCGCCACCGCCACCGCGGCACCGGCGGCACCGATGAAGGTGATCGCCGGCGTACCGACCAGAAGCGTCAGCGCCGTCGCACCGATGCCGATGGGCTCCATGTTCATGAACAGGCCGAGCAAGGGAGCGGCGATGACCAGCGGCAGCACGCTTCCCGCCCAATGCGCCAGGCATTTCGTCAGAACGGTCAAGGCCAGCATGTGCCGGTCGTTGCCAAGCACCAGAAGATCGAGCGAGCCGTCCTCGCGGTCGGCCTGGAACAGCCGGTCGAGGCCGAGCAAGCAGGCCAGCAATGCGGCGATCCACAGGATCGCCGGGCCGATGCGGGCCAGCAGCTTCAGCTCGGGACCGACGCCGAAGGGGATGGTCGCGATAACGGCGAGAAAGAAAATCACGCCGGTAAGCGCCCCGCCGCCGGCGCGGATACTCAGGCGGATGTCGCGCAGGAAGAGGGCTAGCATGATGTGAGATGCTTTCGCCCGTGAAGGAATGCCAACATCAGCCGGTCATCCTCAATTCCTTTCCCTCGATCCCCAGCGGCAAATGCGTCGCCGCAACCACGATCCCCCCACTCTCGAGGTGTTTCCCCATCAATTCGCCGAATCTCTCCTCCGAAGCCTTGTCCAGTCCTGCCGTCGGCTCATCGAGCAGCCACAATGGCCGGTGGCTTACCAGCAGTTTTGCAATCGCCGCGCGGCGACGTTGCCCGGTCGAGAGATAGCCGAAAGGCAGATGGCCGATGCCGCCCAGCCCGACGGTTTCCAGCGCCTCTTCAACACCCGCGGAACCGGCGCCCGAAAAATCGCGCCAGAAGCACAGGTTTTCCGTAACGCTCAGCGCCGTCTTCATCGCGTTGAGGTGGCCGAGATAGTGACACGCCGAGGCGGCCGACGGAAAGTCTTCGCCACCACCTTCGAGCCGCACACGGCCTGCCGCCACCGGCAACAGTCCGGCGACGATCCTGAGCAGCGTCGATTTGCCGGCGCCGTTCGGCCCGGTGACGACCAGCGCCTGGCCATCCCCCAGCGCGAATTCGATGCCGGAAAATACCGTCTCGCCGCCGCGTTCGCCGCCCAGATTTTCGGCGATCAGCCGCATCCGTCCCCCTTCGCCGAAAGTTCAGGCGCGGCTTCGGTGCGCCGCACCAAAAATGGCGATTCCGTGTCTAGAACTATTCCAGAAAATTCTCTATATCCGCATCATCCGTGCCAGCGGTCGGCACGGGAACCGAATTTGCGCCGAACCAGCGCGCGTGCCGCCTTGAACGGCCCGGACGCTTGGGAACGGATAGCGGAAATGGCCGTACCCGCACCTTTGCGCGTGATTTGCATGCCCACTGGCGTCCGTTCCCTTCCGGCAACCGACAGTTAGGGATCGCACGTGTCCAAATCACTCGACAGCTTCAATTGCCGCCGCACGCTGACCGCCAGCGGCACCGAGTACATTTACTATGACCTTGTCGAGGCCGAAAAGAACGGCCTCACCGGTATTGCCCAATTGCCCTATTCGATGAAGGTGCTGCTGGAGAATCTGCTGCGCAACGAGGACGGCCGTTCCGTTACCAAGGAGAGCATCCAGGCGGTCGCCGGCTGGCTGACTGACCGGGGCACTGCCGGCGTCGAGATCGCCTATCGCCCGGCTCGCGTGCTGATGCAGGATTTCACCGGCGTTCCAGCCGTGGTCGACCTTGCCGCCATGCGCGACGCCATGGCCTCGCTCGGCGGCGATCCGCAAAAGATCAATCCGCTGGTGCCGGTCGATCTGGTCATCGACCACTCGGTCATCGTCGACGAATTCGGCACGCCGTTGGCTTTCGCCCGCAATGTCGAGCTTGAATATGAGCGCAACGAGGAACGCTACAAGTTCCTGAAATGGGGCCAGCAGGCGTTCCGCAATTTCCGCGTCGTGCCGCCCGGCACCGGCATCTGCCATCAGGTCAATCTCGAATATCTCGGCCAGGTCGTGTGGACCAACAGCGAAGACGGCGAGACCACCGCCTATCCCGACACCTGCGTCGGCACCGATTCACATACCACGATGATCAACGGCCTCGGCGTGCTCGGCTGGGGCGTCGGCGGCATCGAGGCGGAGGCCGCGATGCTTGGCCAGCCGGTCTCCATGCTGCTGCCTGAAGTCATCGGCTTCCGGCTCACCGGCAGGCTGAGGGAAGGCGTCACCGCCACCGACCTGGTGCTCACCGTCACCCAGATGCTGCGCAAGAAGGGCGTCGTCGGCAAGTTCGTCGAATTCTTCGGGCCGGGCCTGTCCAACATGACGCTGGCCGACCGCGCCACCATCGGCAACATGGCGCCGGAATATGGCGCCACCTGCGGCTTCTTCCCGGTCGACAGCGAAACCATCCGCTATCTGACAATGTCCGGTCGCGACGAAAGCCGCATCGCCCTGGTCGAGGCTTATTCGAAGGCGCAAGGCTTGTGGCGCGATGCCGGCTCGGCCGATCCGGTCTTCACCGACCTGCTGGAGCTCGATCTCGGCAGTGTCGTCCCGTCGATGGCCGGCCCGAAGCGGCCGGAAGGCCGGGTCGCACTTGAAGACATTCCGGCTGGCTTCGCCAAGGCCATGGAGTCCGAATACAGGAAGGCCGCCGAAATCGACAAGCGCTATGCCGTCGAGGGCACGAGCTACGATCTTGGCCATGGCGATGTGGTCATCGCCGCCATCACCTCCTGCACCAACACATCGAACCCGAGCGTGCTGATCGGCGCCGGGCTGTTGGCGCGCAATGCCAACCGGCTCGGCCTCGAGCAGAAGCCGTGGGTCAAGACCTCATTGGCGCCGGGCAGCCAGGTCGTCGCCGAATATCTCGAGAAATCCGGCCTGCAGAAGGAGCTCGACCAGATCGGCTTCAACCTGGTCGGCTTCGGCTGCACCACCTGCATCGGCAATTCCGGCCCATTGCCGGCGCCGATCTCCAAGACCATCAACGATAAGGGCTTGATTGCTGCGGCAGTCTTGTCCGGCAACCGCAATTTCGAAGGCCGCGTCTCGCCCGACGTGCAAGCGAACTATCTCGCCTCGCCGCCACTGGTCGTCGCCCACGCGCTGGCCGGGACCGTGACCAAGGATCTGACCACCGAACCGCTCGGCGAGGATCGCAACGGCAATCCGGTCTATCTCAAGGATATCTGGCCGAGTTCGGTCGAGATCCAGGAATTCATCGAGAAGAACGTCACGCGCGAATTGTTCGCCCGCAAATATGCAGACGTCTTCAAGGGCGACGAGTACTGGCAGAACGTCAAGGCGCCGGAAGGCCAGACCTATGCCTGGGACGACAATTCCACCTATGTGCAGAACCCGCCCTATTTCGCCGGCATGACGTCGGGCTTCGGCAAGATCGGCGATATCAAGGGCGCGCGTGTGCTCGGTCTGTTCGGCGACAAGATCACCACCGACCACATTTCGCCGGCCGGTTCGATCAAGGCGGCCTCGCCGGCCGGCAAGTACCTCACCGACCACGGCGTCGGCGTCGCCGATTTCAACCAGTACGGCACGCGCCGCGGCAATCATGAGGTAATGATGCGCGGCACCTTCGCCAACATCCGCATCCGCAACCACATGCTGGGCGAGAACGGCCGCGAGGGCGGCTACACCATCCATTACCCGTCGAAAGAAGAGGAATCGATCTACGACGCCGCCATGCGATACAAGAAGGAAGGCGTGCCGCTGGTCATCTTCGCCGGCGTCGAATATGGCAACGGCTCGTCGCGTGACTGGGCGGCCAAGGGCACCAATTTGCTGGGCGTCCGCGCGGTCATCGCCCAGTCCTTCGAGCGCATCCACCGCTCCAATTTGGTCGGCATGGGCGTGATCCCCTTCGTCTTCGAGGAAGGCACCTCATGGGCCTCGCTCAACCTCAAGGGCGACGAACTGGTCGAGATCGACGGACTGGGCAACATCAAGCCGCGGCAGAAGATGATCGCCAGGATCACCTACGGCGACGGCAGCGTCAAAGAGGTTCCGATCATCTGCCGCATCGATACGCTGGACGAGCTCGACTACTTCAAGAATGGCGGCATCCTGCAATACGTGCTGCGCGATCTGGCCGCTTAAGGGAGTAGGGCAATAAGGGAGTAGGGCAGTAGGGTGAAGCAAGGAGAAGCGACTTATTCCCCTACTGCCCTACTGCCCTACTGCCCTACTGCCCTAATTCCCGGCTTTCCGAACCGCGCTGTCGCCGCCAGCAGCACGCCGAGCATCAGCCCGTTGAATATGTGCCACAGGAAATGCGTGCCGAGCGGAAAGCCGCCGCAGACCAGCGGATCGATCATCCGGCAGATGACCGACACGACGAAGATCGCCGAGCCCGCCAGATTGTACCAGCCGGCACGGTTGCCGCTGGCCGCCACCATGGCCCCGAAGAAGGCGAGCGCCAGGAAGGGCGGCAGATAGCCGGTCGTCCCGTTCGACGCCTGGCGCAGCCAGTCGGGCACGGCAAAGGTCACCAGCCCGGCGACGGCATAGAAGGCGACGAAAATGGCGATCGCCTTGCCCCATTTCATGCCGAGAAAACGCCGCAGGTTGAACAGCGTGTAGGCCAGCGTGAACCCGGCGATCGGCAGCACGTCGGCCCAGACCGTGCCACGGTTGGCAAAGGTGTGGAACAGCGACGAGCCGACGCCGATCGCCACCACCCACCAGGCCAGCACTTCGGCGAAGGTGCCGGTGCCGCGCTTGCGCACCTGCCAGACACCCCATAGCCCGGCGGCAAAAAAAGCCAGATTGCTCAGCGCATTGAGCGGTTCGGCCCAGAATTCCGGCCCCGTCCGTTCGCAATAGAGGTCGACCGGCGCCAGGAGAGATTGCCACATGCTGATTGCCGCCCGAATCGCTTCCATGGTGAAGTGCAAGTCCACCTATTGCGCCCTTGCCAGCGGTTGCAACGGCAAAATTTCACCGCAACGTGACTTCCCGTTGACTGCCGCTTCTGCCACATATTTCGACAACCAGAACAAAGCCGGCGTCACCGGCGGGATCGGAACGGCCATGCCATCTCGAAGACCATTGCGGCTTGCGGCCCTTGCGCTGGCCCTCTCGGCGTTTGCCGGCAGGGCCCTTGCCGAGCCAACCGACAAGCCATTAGGCGTCGTCGAGCTCTTCACCAGCCAGGGATGCAACTCCTGTCCGCCGGCAGATGAATTCTTCGCCGAGCTCGCCGCCAAGGAGGACATCGTCGCGCTCGCCTATCATGTCGATTATTGGGATTACCTCGGCTGGCAGGACACGCTGAGCCGCAAGGAAAATACCGAGCGGCAATACGAGTATATGCGCGCCTTCGGCAGTCGTTCCGTCTACACCCCGCAAGCCGTCATAAACGGCCGCAGCCATGTCAACGGCGCCAGCCGCAAGGAAGTCGACGGCGCGCTGGCCCGCATGGAGAGGGTCGGCGAAGGCATGCGCGTCGGCATCAAGGTCAGCCGGACCAGCGATCGCGTCATGATCGATGCCGGCGACGCTGTGACCGGCCCAACCGACGCGCATGTCGTCATCGTCTATTTCAATCCGCCGCAGACGATAAAGATCGGCAAGGGTGAAAACAGTGGCCGCAGCATGACCTACTGGAACGCCGTCTCCAGCATCCAGACCGCCGGCATGTGGCACGGCAAGGCGCAGCGCTACGAACTGCCGATGAGCGAGATCGCCAAGAAGGGCGGCTGCGCCGTGCTGCTGCAGTCGGTCGGCAAGGACGGCATGCCCGGGCCGATCCTGGGCGCAGCCTTTATCCGCAAGCCTTAGATAGGGCGCCCCCCGTTCTCCCCTTGTTGTGGGAGAAGGGATAACCGCGCTCAAGCCTCCGACGACAGCCTATCTGGATGGATCGCATCGCCACGGCTAATAAAAAACCGGCGTCAGCTTGCTTCTGACGCCGGTCATTTAGGTTTTGGGATCGTCGCACCCGATCTTTCCAAGGAAAAACCGAGGTTGGTTCGATCCGACGCAGACCCGTGGGCGGGGGGCTTGGGGTTTACGAGCCGGTGCCGGACCGAACCGTCTCAGGCAACGCCGGTAAATTCGTCGGACATTGGGGCATGAGCACGGATAAAAAAAGGCAGGATTGTGGCGAAGCATCACCAATTTCAACAGGCGTTTCGCAAACGTGACTGGACGCTGGAGAAACCGCACGGTGCTGCCGTTGCCCGGCCGGGCCTTGCAATTCGGCAACGAAAGCGCCAACTTTGGTCGGCGTACGATTCATTGCGAGGATCCAGGCATGACTGATCGCAGCAGCGGGACGGAGGATGGGGACGCATCCGCAATATTGATCCCGCTGCATGAGGCAAGACGCGAACGCCTCGACCAGCCGGTGCGGTTCGACCGGCGCGAACTGGACCAGATCCTCAGGCTCTACGGCCGTATGGTTGCCGCCAATGAGTGGCGCGACTATGCCATCGACCATCTCGCCGACCGCGCCGTTTTTTCCGTCTTCCGCCGCACCAGCGAAGTGCCGCTTTTCCAGATCGTCAAGGATCCGAAGCTGGCGCGCCGGCAAGGCGCGTTCGCCGTCATCGCCGCCGGCGGGCGCATCCTCAAGCGCGGCCAGGAACTCGGCCGGGTGCTTGGCGTGTTCGACCGAACACTGAAGCTGGTCGAGGCGTAACCCTTTATTTTTGCAGGCGGAACTTGCGCTCGGGCAGCGATTGCGGATCAGGCGGGATGGACGCCCCGCCGTTGATCGGCAGCTGCATGAAAACCGTGTCCAGCCAGCGTCCGTGCTTATAGCCTGAGCCTTCCAGGCGGCCGGAATGACGAAAGCCGAGCTTCTCGTGCAACCGCACCGAGGCGCTGTCGGGCCGGCCGTCGCCGATCACCGCGATGATCTGGCGAAAACCCGCCGCCTTGGCCGCTTCGATCAGCCCTTGCATCAAGAGCAGCCCGACGCCTTGCCCTTTGGCCTCGGGCGCGACATAGACGGAATCCTCGACGACGAAGCGGTAGGCCGGGCGCGGCCGGAACGCCCCGGCATAGGCATAGCCGAGCACGCCGCCGGCCTTTTCCGCAACGAGATAGAGAAAGCCGCCCGCCATCAGAGTGTCGAAGCGCGTGCCCATCTCGGCGCGGCTCGGCGGTTCGAGTTCATAGCTCGCCGTGCCATTCGTCACCGCGTCGGCATAGATTTCCGTGATCCGGTCGAGATCGGCCGACGTCGCGGCCCGCAAGGTGATGCAGCTCATAATTTAGGCACGTCGTTCATCTGCCCTATATCACAGCAAAAGCCGGTACAAAAGAAAAGGGCGGCCATTGGGCCGCCCTTTTCGAACTCGCTGGTCCAGGAAAACCGTATTTAGCGACGGTCGCCCATGAACTGCAGCAGAAACATAAACAGGTTGATGAAGTCGAGATAGAGCCTCAATGCGCCCATAATCGCCTTGCGGCCGGCGACATCGGTCTCGTCGCCCTCGAAGTACATCTCCTTGATGTTCTGCGTGTCGTAGGCGGTGAGGCCCGCGAAGATCAGCACGCCGATCGCCGAAACGGCGAAGGAAAGCGCCGACGACTGCAGGAAGATGTTGATCACCATCGCGATGATCAGGCCGACCAGGCCCATGACCAGGAACGACCCGAACGCCGAGAGATCGCGCTTGGTCGTGTAGCCGTAGAGCGACAGCCCGCCAAAGGCGGCGGCGGTGGCGAAGAAGGTCTGCGAGATGCTGGCGGTGGTGTAGACCAGGAAGATCGACGACAGCGACAGGCCGACGAGGCCGGCATAGACCCAGAATGTCGTCTGCGCGGCCGAAACGCTCATCGACTGGACGCGGAACGACAGGAACATCACCGCTGCCAGCGGGGCGAAGATCACCAGCCATTTCAGCGGCGAGCCGAAGATCGCGTAGCCGAACGAGGTCAGCATCTCGCCGCTTGGCAACGTCGCGACCGCCGAGGCGGGATCGCTGGTAGTGGCCAGCATGATTGTGCCGACCGCGGCAAGGCCGGTGATGAGGAGGCCAAGCCCCATCAGATTGTAGACCTTGATCATGTAGGCCCGCAGGCCCTGGTCGATGGCAGCATCGACGCCGGCGCCGGGCACGGCGCGCGTCTGATAATTGCGAACGGGATCAGCCATGGAAATCCTCATATTGCTTCTGCCCCGTCCGGTGTCAGGTCCTTTTGAACCCAGGCGCCGCTGGCGGGGCTCCAGCATGCCTGCGCCGAAATATGATGGTTCTTGGCGTAAAGGACAAGACCGTAACCAAGCGTAATGCTCCGTGAAGTGCCGGAGATACGGTTTTATTGGCCTTCCCGCCCGGAACATTACCGAGATTTAATCGAAACCGGCTCTGGCTCAAAGATTCCGCAGCACCGGCGCCGCCTTGTGGCCCAGCACCCGCCACGTGCCGGCAAGGCCGATGCCGACCGTGACCACCAGCGAAAAGCCGATGGTCGCCACCGCCACCTCGGGCATGAAGTGCGATGGCAGCGTCATGATGCGCGCGACGACGAACCATGCCGCCACAGCGCCCGCCGCCAGCGCGAAGATCGCGGTAGCAAGGCCGATCAGCATGTATTCCAGCGAAAACGCGGCGATCAGCGTTTTTCTGGTCGCACCCAGGGTCTTCAGCACCACCGCGTCGTGAATGCGAGCCCGGTTGCCGGCGGCGAGCGCCCCGGCCAGCACCAGCACCGAGGCGATCAACGCCACCCCCGCTGCTGCCCTGATTGCTGTGCCGAGCTGCGCCACCAGCCGGTTGACGATTTCGAGCGCGTCCTTGACCCTGACCGTCGTCACCGCGGGAAAGGCACGCGTGGCGGCGTTGAGAAGATGCGCATCGTCGGCTGCCGACGCATTCGTCTCGGTCAGCGTCGCCAACCAGCCATGCGGCGCACCGGCGAACGTGTTGGGCGAGAACACCATGACGAAATTGATGCCTATGGTTTCCCATTCGACCTGGCGGAAATTGGCGATCTTGGCCGTGATGTTGCGGCCGAGCACGTTGACGGTGATGGTGTCGCCGAGCTTCAGCCCGATCTCTTTGCCTTCCTCGGCGGAAAACGAGACCAGCGGCTCGCCGGCATAGTTCTCCGGCCACCAGCTGCCCTCGGTCAGCGTCGCATTCTCCGGCAGCTTTGCGTCATAGGTCAGGCCACGGTCGCCGCGCAGTACCCAGGCGCCTTCGGCCGGAACCTTGACCTTGTCGACATTGACGCCGTTGAGCGCCATCACCCGGCCGCGCAACATCGGCACCTTGATCAGCCTGCCTTGCGGTGCCTCTTTGCCGACCAGCGCGGAGAAGGCATCGACGTCACTGCTCTGGATATCGACGAAGAAGAAGTTCGGTGCCCTTTCCGGCAGGCTGCCCGAGATCTGCCGCCTGAGATTGCCGTCGATCAGCGCCAGCGTCACCAGCAGCGTCAGCCCGAGTCCCAACGACAGCACCACGGACGGCGTCAAGGCGCCAGGCCGATGGATGTTGCCGATGGCGAGCCTGAGCGCGGTCGAGCGCACGCGCGGGCTTTTCTTCGCCGCCCACTGCACCAGCGAGCCGACCACACGCAGCACCAGGAACGAAAAGATCGTGGCGCCAACGAAGATCGAGGCAATACGGCGGTCGCCGGAAAACAGGATCGCCAGTACCGCGAGCAGCAGCGCGATGCCCAATGCCGCGGCGATATAGAGCGGGCGGGGAAAACCGCGGCCCTCGAATCCCATTTCGCGAAACAGCGCCGTTGCCGGCACGTCGCGGGCGCGGCCGAGCGGCAGCAAGGCGAAAGCCAGCGTCACCAGCAGCCCGAACAGCGCTGCCATGCCGAGGGCGCCGGGATAGAACCCACCTTCCGCCGGCACTGGAATGACCGATTGGAGTGCCGCGCTGGCCGCGAACGGCATCAGCGCGCCAAGCACAAGGCCTAGCGTGATGCCGAGGGCGGCGATCATCAGGATCTGCACCAGATAGACGGCAAAGACGAACCCGCCCGAAGCCCCCAGGCTCTTGAAGGTGGCGATGACGCCGCGCTTGCCGTCGAGATAGGCACGCACGGCATTGGCCACGCCGACGCCGCCGACCACCAGCGCTGTCAACCCAACCAGCGTCAGGAATTGCGAAAACCGCTCGATATTCGAGGACAGCGCCGGCGCCGCGTTGCTGCGGGTGCGGATCGACCAGCCGGCCTGCGGGAACTCTTTTGCCGCCTGGTCCTGGATCGCCTTGATCCGTGCCTCGCCGGTGCCGCCGGGCAGCCGGACCTTATAGGCGTTCTCGACCAGGCTGCCCGGCTGGATCAGGTCGGAAGCGGCAAGCCCGTCGGTCGACACCATCAGCCGCGGCGCAAAGCCGAAGCCATCCGACACCGCATCCGGCTCGTTGACCAGCCTGGCGCGCAGCTCGAACGTCGCGCTGCCGAGCTTCAGCCGGTCACCGATGCCAAGGTTCAGCCGCTCGAACAAGAGGTCCGGCGCGGCGGCGCCGAAGACGCCGGATTTTTCGCCGAACAGATCCTCTCGCGACAGCACCGGCTCGGTCTCCAGCGCGCCGTAGAGCGGATAGGCGCCGTCGACCGCCTTGGCCTCGACCAGCGCCTGGTCGGAGCCGTCCTCGAGCCTCGCCATCGAGCGCATATTGGCACTGTGCGAAACCGTGCCAAGCTGGTCGAGGAAGCTGCGTTCGGATCTGGTCGGATCGCGCTGGTTGAGCTGGAAGCGGAGATCGCCGCCGAGCAGCGTCTGGCCCTGGTCGGCAACACCGGCGGAAATCGCTTGCGCCACCGAATTGACGCCGCCGATCGCAGCGACGCCGAGCGCGATGCAGGCAAGGAAGATCAGGAAGCCGGACAGCCCGCCACGCATTTCTCGCAGCGAAAACCGAAAGGCGAGCCTCAGCGTGCGCGCCAGTGGCATCATGCGGTCACCCTGCCAGCCCTGGTGGCCGGCTTAGGCGCGTCTTCGATCAGCCCCGACCGCATCGACACCTGGCGCGAGCAGCGCGCCGCGAGTACCGGGTCATGCGTGACCAGCACCAGCGTCATGCCGCGTTCGGCCGCCTTGGCAAACAGCAGGTCGGCGACGTGCCGCCCCGTTGCCTGGTCGAGATTGCCGGTCGGCTCGTCGGCGATCAGGATGCGCGGCGACGGCGCCAGTGCCCGGGCGATCGCCACGCGCTGTTGCTCGCCGCCAGACAATTCGCCGGGGTAATGGGTGACGCGATCGCTGAGACCGACCGCCGCCAGCTCGCGCGCCGCCACGCCGAATGGATCGACATGGCCGGCAAGCTCCAGCGGGACAGCAACGTTTTCCAGCGCCGTCATATTAGGGATGAGATGGAAAGATTGGAACACGATGCCGATGTTTCGTCCCCGAAACGATGCGATCTGATCTTCGCTTTTGCCGTTTAGCAGCTCGCCGGCAATTCGGACCGTGCCCGAATCGACCCTTTCAAGTCCGGCCAAAACCATCAGCAATGTCGACTTTCCCGAACCTGAAGGTCCAACGATGCCTGTCGCTTCGCCGCCCGCAACATCGAGGCTGACGCCCTTCAGCACATGGACCGAGGATGCACCTTCGCCGAGCGTCAGCGATACGTCTTTCAGCGAAATGACGGCTTCTTCCAAAATCAAATCGTCCTATATGGGGGATGAAGGCTAGTGCATCCGATGCTCGACAAAGACGAAAACCTGCCTTCGCCAACAGATGTTCCTGGTCATATGGGGCCTGCCGCATGGCTTTCAAACACACCTTTGCCGCAGCGTTCGCCCTTTTCCTCGCCATTTGCGGCGCCATTTCGTCGGCGCGTGCTGAACCATTCACCATTGTCGGTTTCGGCGACAGCCTGATGGCGGGTTATGGCCTCGGGCCAGGTCAGGGCTTCACCGAGAAGCTGCAGGCGGCGCTGCGCGCCAAGGGCTACGATGTCACGGTCGCCAACGCCGGCGTCTCCGGCGATACGACGAGCGGCGGTCTGTCGCGGCTCGACTGGTCGGTGCCGGACGGCACGCAACTGGTCATCCTGGAGCTCGGCGCCAACGACATGCTGCGCGGCGTTTCGCCCGCCATAGCGGAAAAGAACCTGGACGCCATGCTGGCAAAGCTGAAGCAGCGCAAGATCGCCGTTTTGCTTGCCGGAATGCGCGCGGCGCCCAATCTCGGCGCCGACTACCAGAACGCCTTCGACGCGACCTTTCCGCGACTGGCTGAAAAATATGGCGTGCCGCTCTATCCTTTCTTTCTCGAGGGCATCGCCGGTCAATCCGTCCTGCAACTCGAGGACGGCCTTCATCCAAACGCCCGAGGCGTCGACCGCATCGTCGAGGGTATCCTGCCCAGTGTGGAGAAGACCATTGAAGCGGTCCGGGGCAATTCCTGAAGGCGAGGGTTCGCCGTCGCAACACCTTCCGCAGGGGAAGCTTTTAGGCAGGCCTGCGACCAACAAACCCCTTGCCCCGTTTGGATATCGATGATTCGCTAGGGGCAAGAGTTCGATTCGAGGACAGGAGGCTTCCCATGCCGCGTCTTTTTACCGCCCTCGAGATACCGCGTGATGCCGCTCTTTCGCTGTCCCTGCTCAGGGGCGGCCTGCCGGGAGCCCGCTGGATCGACGTCGAAAACTATCATCTGACGCTGCGCTTCATCGGCGATGTCGAGGGCCATGTCGCCGACGACATCGCCAATGCGCTTGACCGTGTTCACCGCCCGTCCTTCCCGCTGACGCTGTCCGGCGTCGGCGCCTTCGGCCAGAAGAAGCCGCATGCGGTGTGGGCCGGGGTCGCCGCTTCGCCCGATCTTTCCGCATTGCAGGCCGAGATCGAGCGCATCTGCCAGCGGCTCGGCATCCCGGCCGACCCGCGCAAGTTCATGCCGCATGTGACGCTGGCCCGCCTGCGCAATTCGAGCCCGCTCGACGTCGCCCAGTACCTGTCGGCACGCGGCAATTTTTCGACGCTGCCGTTCCGGGTCGGCCGCTTCGTGCTGATGTCGTCGCGCGATTCGGTTGGCGGCGGGCCTTACGTCGTCGAGGAGGCCTGGCCGCTTTCAGGTGCCGACAACCGCGTCGCCAGCCGTTTGGTCGGCGCCGCCGACGCTTCGCGGATCATGCGGTAGACGGACATGGCCAGGGAGAAACTAGCAAAAGAGGCGATCCGCGCCGAACTTGCCGGCCTCGACGGCTGGTCGCTGGCCAAGGATGGTGGCTCGATCACCCGCAGCTTCACCTTCAAGAATTTCTCCGAAGCCTTTGCCTTCATGACCCGCGTTGCCCTGGCCGCGGAGAAGATGGACCACCATCCCGACTGGTCGAACGTCTACAAGACGGTGAACGTGACCCTCAACACGCACGACGCCGGCGGCCTGACCGCGCTGGATTTCGATCTGGCCAGGAAAATGAACCGCTATTTCGGCGGCTGAGCCTGTCTGCACCTTGCAGCGAGGTTCGGCTTTCACCACATTTTGCCTCGCGGTCACGCGTGAAGCCACGCGACGGCCGCAAGGAGAGGTTGATGGCGCAAAAATCCGGTTTTGATTTCTTCGGCCTCGGCAGCAAGCCGGGCAACGAGAGCGAAGTGCGCGAAAAGTTCTGGCGTACGGCGAAGAAGGCCGCCCGGCATATCCCGTTCATGGAAGAGGTGGTCGCCGCCTATTACTGTGCCATGGACAAGAAGACGCCGCTTCGCGCCAAGGGCACCTTGATTGCTGCGCTCGGCTATTTCGTGCTGCCGACGGACGTCATCCCCGATTTCATCCTTGGGCTAGGCTTCACCGACGACATCGCCGTGCTGACCGCCGCGATTACCGCCGTCAGCGCCCACATCACGCCGGCGCACCGGCTCGCCGCCAGGCAGGCCATCGCCGGCAAGAGCTGAGCCGGTGCGGCGCAAAAATCGCGTGAGAACCGACTTTCCGGCCGTCAAATCCACCGCCGCACCCGCGCCTTGTAGGCGCGATAGACATCTCCGAACTTCCGCTCGAGGTAGCGCTCTTCCGGCGCGATAATGCCGGTATTGATCACCCACAGCAGGGGGATGACGAGCGCGATAGCCCAAAGACTTCCGGCCGCGACGCCGAGGCCCAAATAGACGAGGGTCGTTCCCAGATAGAACGGGTTCCTGGTCCGACGATAGATACCGTCGACGACCAGCGCCGTCGTTGGCAAGGTCGGTGGTATGTTGGTTCCAGCGGCCTGAAAGCGGTCCGCTGCCATAAAGATGAACACGAAGCCGCACACCGCGAGCACGGTGCCGGTCAGATAGCGGGCGAGCGCCTGCCCGGCCATGACCGGGAGCGGCACGAGCACCTCGAGCACGGTTGCCGCCACCAGGAAGCCGAGGAAGATCAAAGGTGGCAGCGCAATGACCCCGGCCACGTCGGGGGCGCCCGATCCGCCCGCCGCCTCCCCGCCATCCGACCGGGGCACCGCGCCACCGGCCGCCACGCGGACGGCGACACGAACGCCGAACACGATCGCCAGGACGACTGTGCCGCCCGCCAGGGTCAGAACTGTCTCGGAAATGGCCATGGCCAAATCTCCCGTAAGCCGCCAGGGAGGGCACCCTGGCCGAGCGCCGTGGCGGCGAACGCAGACATGGTACCGCCTGCAGGGAAATTCGTCACGCACCTCAAAAAGCGAGAATCGCCGCAAGACCTAGCTGCTTGAAAAGTCAAACTCTTGCCGTTTTCGTGGCCTCCAAGTCGCGGCAGGGACATTGCGCCAGCCGCTTTTTCGAGCGGCAGCGCGAAGACGGCGGCGGTTTCCTGGCGTGAACATCCTTTTCTAAGGGGAAATTCACCGTTTGGTAACCCAGATTAAATCAAAATGAAGCGACGGGCAGGACGCCGAGCCGGCCTGCCGCCGCACCAGTGGAATACGGGAAAAGCGATGCGCGGATTGATTGCTATAGTTTCCAGCCTGGCCCTGGTGGCCTTGACGGCGCCCGCGCTGGCGCAGTCGGCAACCAAGATCGGCCAGCATAATGCCTGGGGCACCTACAGTTATCAGGCGTCGGGCGGCGGCAAGGTCTGCTATGTCCTGACGGTGCCAACCGACAAGCAGCCGCCGACGCTCGATCACGGCGACATGTTCTTCTTCGTCAGCCAGCGGCCGGGGCAGCAAGTGTCCTACGAGCCGCAATTCATTGCCGGCTATACCTTCCAGGAAGGTTCCAAGGCCACCGTCACCATCGACAAGAAGTCTTTTTCGATGTTCACGCGCGGCAAGTCGGCCTGGGTCGAGAACGCCGCCGAGGAGCCGGTGCTGATAGCCGCGATGAAGACCGGCACCGACATGAAGGTGTCGGCCAAGTCCGGCCGCGGCAACACCACCACCTACGTCTTCTCGCTGAAGGGCATCTCGGCGGCGCTGGCCTCGATCGCCAAGTGCAAGTAGGCGGTTAGGCGCGGTCTTCCCTTCTCCCCTTGTGGGAGAAGTAGGATCGGCGCGCAGCGCCGAGACGGTTGAGGGGTGTTGGACGGAGTGCCGTCATAGCCAAGCTGGAGCACCCCTCATCCGACCGAGCTTCGCTCGGCCACCTTCTCCCACAAGGGGAGAAGGAAGAACCCCGGCATGACTCCGCCGCTAACCTGTGCTATGCGCCGCGCTTCATTTCGGGCACGATGCTGTATTCGGCCGCAAATCGCTTATATTGGCGCAACAATGACCCTTTCATTCGATCTTACCGCCGAAGGCGCGCGTGACGCTTTGCGCACCCGCACGACGCCTGAAAAACCGTCGCTGATCGGCTTGACGCGAGCCGAACTCGGGGCCGCCCTCGTCGCCGCCGGCATCGTGCCGGAGCGCCAGGCGAAAATGCGCGCCCAACAGCTCTGGCATTGGATCTATGTGCGCGGCGTTTCCGACTTTGCCGGCATGTTCAACATCTCCAAGGATCTGCGCGCCGCCCTCGACACGCATTTCACCGTTGCCAGGCCCGAGATCGTCGAGGAGCAGATTTCCTCCGACGGAACCCGCAAATGGCTGTTCCGCTTTCCGCCGCGCGGCGCCGGCCGGCCGGTCGAGATCGAGACCGTCTACATTCCCGAAGAAGGCCGCGGCACGCTGTGCATCTCTTCGCAGGTCGGCTGCACGCTGACCTGCTCCTTCTGCCACACCGGCACGCAGAAGCTGGTGCGCAACCTGACGGCGGAGGAAATCCTCGCCCAGCTCTTGACCGCCCGCGACCGGCTCGGCGACTTCCCCGACCGCGATACGCCCGACGGCGCCATCGTGCCGGCCGAGGGCAGGAGAGTGTCCAACGTCGTCATGATGGGCATGGGCGAGCCGCTCTACAATTTCGAGGCGGTGAAGAAGGCGCTGCTGATCGCATCCGACGGCGACGGGCTTTCCCTGTCGAAGAGGCGCATCACGCTGTCGACCTCCGGCGTCGTGCCCGAAATCTTCCGCACCGGCGAGGAGATCGGCGTCATGCTGGCGATCTCGCTGCACGCCACCAATGACGATTTGCGCGATCTCTTGGTGCCCATCAACAAGAAGTATCCGCTGAAGGATCTGATCGCTGCCTGCCGCGC
Source organism: Mesorhizobium sp. M1182 (assembly GCF_040318335.1). Classification (NCBI taxonomy): domain Bacteria; kingdom Pseudomonadati; phylum Pseudomonadota; class Alphaproteobacteria; order Hyphomicrobiales; family Phyllobacteriaceae; genus Mesorhizobium; species Mesorhizobium sp. M1182. Next base: position 21,927 of record NZ_JAMYMD010000011.1, on the reverse strand, counting down.
CTATCCAGGCCTGTCGAACGCCAAGCGGATCACCTTCGAATATGTCATGCTGAAGGACGTCAACGATTCCATCGACGACGCCAAGGCGCTGATCAAGCTGCTCAAGGGCATTCCGGCCAAGATCAATCTGATCCCGTTCAACCCGTGGCCGGGCACCAACTACCAGTGCTCGGACTGGGAAACGATCGAGAAATTCGCCGATTACATCAACAATGCCGGCTATGCCTCGCCGATCCGCACGCCGCGCGGCCGCGACATCCTGGCCGCCTGCGGCCAGCTCAAGTCGGACTCCGAGCGCATGCGCAAGGTCGACCGGCTGGCGCTGGAAGCGATGATGATCGCGGGGCATGGCGAGGCGTGAAATACCTCAGGCGATTGGCAGTGACTTTGCTCTGCTACGCCCTGGCTGCCTTCACCATGTCTCTGGTCTTTTTCCTGCTCGATGCACTGATGTGGTGGCGTGTTCCCGCTTTCCTGTCCACTCGAGATAGTTGGTCGCTGTTGCTGCTTGGAGCGATGATCGCAGGCATCTTTGGCGCACCGCTGGCAATCCCGATGGTCATTGCTTCCCAAGTTCTCGAGGCGAGACGCTGGATTCTTTTTGTCGTCGGGGGAGCTTTCGTTGGGACGTGCGTATTTGCGGTCTGGAAACTGCATCCGTCGGCACAGAGGCCACCGGACGTTGACGTGTTGGTGGCCCTAATCATTGCGGGAAGCTTGGCAGGAGCCGTCTATCGCCTGGTCGAGAGCCGGTTCCTGCAAATGCCCGGACAATTCGCGTGAACCGCCTCGTCGCCTATCTGATCCGCTTCGCCGTCATCCTTGTCGGCTATGGCGTGGCTTCGCTAGCGGCAAGCGCCTTCCTTAACATCATGTTCCTGGCGTCTCTTGGGCTGATGACGGACGAGACGCAACCGGCGGCGCAGGCGTCGCTGTGGTTTTCAATCCCCTTCGTCGGGCTGTTCGTCGCCTATTTCGCTTTCATGCCGGCCGTCATCGCCATCCTCGCCTCCGAGATCCTTGGCCGACGTGACTGGCTGTTCTATGCGCTGGCGGGTGCTGTGGTGGCAGCGGTCTTCCTTGGCTTCGTCCACCAGACGGCCGATGCCAATTTCGAGGTTACCAATACCAGCGTCATGCTGGCGGTGATCGGCTGCGGCATGGTCGGCGGTATTTTCTACTGGCTGAGCGCCGGGCGCTCGGCCGGAAGCTGGCGTCAGATCGGACGCCCTATTTCGCCTGGGCCGTCAGGATCTTGAGCGCGAAGGCCGAAAAAACGCCGGCAAAGAGATAGTCGACGACGCGCGTCACGCGCGGGCTGGATTTCATCGCGGCCGAGAATTTTTCCGCCGCCAGCACCATCGGCGCCGTCACCGGGATCGCCAGCACGACGAACATCGCGCCGAGGAAGAACAGCTTGCCGGTGGCGTTGGGATCATGCGCCGAGACGAATTGCGGCAGGAAGGTCATGAAGAACAGGATGATCTTCGGGTTGAGCAGATTGACGCCGAGCCCTGCCGCCCAGGCGCGGAACAGCGAAATTTTTGGCCCGGTCTTTTTCTCCGGCGAAAAGGCCGACCCCTTGGTGATCGCCTGCCATGCCAGGAAGACGAGATAGGCCGCGCCGAAGATCTTCAGGGCGAAAAAGGCCATTGGCGAGGCGACGATCAGCGCCGAGATGCCGACCGCAACCAGCGTTGTATGGATCAGTGTGCCGAACAGCGCGCCCGCCATCGAGGCAAAGCCGGCGGCGCGGCCTTGGCTGAGCGTTCGCGAGACGAACAACGTCATGTCGGGCCCCGGCGTGATCGACAGGATGAAGGTGGCGATAGCGAACTGGATCAGCGTGGTGGTGTCGGGAATGAAGGACATGGCCAGCCTCGTGGCAGCAAAAGACGTCGCAGCCATACCGCAAGAGCCGTGCCCTTGCCAGCTTCTGGCCGATGCAGCATCTGGTCCAGGCACCGTTCGTCTCTTGCGCAAGCCGGAAACGCCGTGATACCTCGCGCGCCAACAACTCCTGTCGCGGAATGCAAAAATGTCCAAATGGAAAGACGTCAAGAAGGTCGTGCTCGCCTATTCCGGCGGCCTCGACACCTCCATCATCCTGAAATGGCTGCAGACCGAACTCGGCGCCGAAGTCGTCACCTTCACCGCCGACCTCGGCCAGGGCGACGAGCTGGAGCCGGCGCGCAAAAAGGCCGAAATGATGGGGATCAAGGATATCCGCATCGTCGACGTGCGCGAGGAATTCGTCTCCGACTTCGTCTTCCCGATGTTCCGCGCCAACGCCGTCTACGAAGGCACCTATCTGCTCGGCACCTCGATCGCCCGGCCGTTGATCGCGAAGCATCTTGTCGATATCGCCGCCGAAGTGGGTGCCGACGCCGTGGCGCATGGGTCGACCGGCAAGGGCAACGATCAGGTTCGCTACGAGCTCTCGGCCTATGCGCTCAACCCCGACATCAAGGTCATCGCGCCCTGGCGCGACTGGTCGTTCAAGTCGCGCACCGATCTCATCAACTTCGCCGAACAACACCAGATCTCGGTGCCGAAGGACAAGAAGGGCGACGCGCCGTTCTCGGTCGACGCCAACCTTCTGCACTCCTCCTCGGAAGGCAAGGTGCTGGAGGATCCATGGAGCGAGCCGCCGGAATTCGTCCACCAGCGCACCATTTCGCCGATGGACGCGCCGGATGAGGTCACCGAGATCGAGATCGAATTCCTCAAGGGCGATCCGATCGCGCTCAACGGCAAGAAACTGTCGCCGGCGACCATGCTGGCCGCGCTCAACGATCTCGGCCGCGACAACGGCATCGGCAGGCTCGACCTGGTCGAGAACCGTTTCGTCGGCATGAAATCGCGCGGCGTTTACGAGACCCCCGGCGGCACCATCCTGATCGCCGCCCATCGGGCGATCGAATCGATCACGCTCGACCGCGGTGCGGCCCACCTCAAGGACGAGTTCATGCCGCGCTATGCCGAGCTGATCTACAACGGCTTCTGGTTCGCGCCCGAGCGGCTGATGCTGCAGGCAATGATCGACAAGAGCCAGGAAGACGTCGAAGGCACCGTGCGGCTGAAGCTCTACAAGGGCAACGTCATGGTCACCGGCCGCAAGTCGAGGAAGACGCTCTATTCCGACGCGCTGGTCACCTTCGAGGACGACCGCGGCGCCTACGACCAGAAGGATGCCGAAGGCTTCATCCGCCTCAACGCGCTCAGGCTGCGGACACTGGCGGCGCGCAATCGCAAGGGTTGATATTCCCAACAGGCCCAATGCTTAGATGAGTTAGGAACCCGGTGAGGACACCGGGTTTTATTTGGCGTCTCTAATATAATAGAAGCCGCGATTTCAGATCGTTTCCTGTTTGACCTTTCCGTGATTTGATCTTACTTCTCGTGCGGGTCGGAGGGCTTTGACAGTGAAAAACAGACTTTTTCTTCTGCTTGCGGCGGTGGCCGTCTTTACCGCGGGTCAGTCCACGCAAGTCCCGGCGGGGCAAACATCCAAGGTCCATACTTGCAAAAGTTTTGACGGCCCCTTCCAGATTCCCGCTTCCCAGAAATGCCCGTTGAGCGGCTACGCGCAGGGTCCCAGAGTCCCGACGGTCATCGGGGACAAGCCAAAAGCGGCTACCCCGGCGCCGCGGAATTCCAAATTCCGTACCTGCAAAAGTTTTGACGGCCCCTTCCAGATTCCCATTTCCCAGAAATGCCCGTTGAGCGGCTACGTGCATTATTGAGCGTGATGTGCCCAGGCGCTTGGCCACGCTTGGAGCTGGTTTCCTGCCCGCGTTGGCTGTCCTGGCGAACTTGGCCGTCGCCAAAGCCAACGATGACCCCCCTCCCTCGACCTTCCCGCGCTGGTCGAGTGCAGGGCTGACGTTCCGACATATAGTGGTTTTGCCCTTTGGCTGACCGACCGCCCCGATGCGCCCGCAAAGCTCGGCTGGAACGACGTTTCTTCCGGCAATCCTTTCCTCAAGCAATATGAATTGCCGGCCCCGCTTCGCGTATTCGGGCGCGAAACGGCGTCCGTCGTCCTTACCGCGACCGGGCCGATGGCGGTGTTTGACGAAGTTTCCACGCCCGGGGCTTGGCCGGACTTTCGGTCGAATAGCGCAATTCCAGGAAAAGCGTGAAACGGTTTTCCGTCCGGGATTGCGTTAAAACAAAGCTCTAGACTAGGACGTAGACTCGTTACCGCGTAGCCAGATACGGACGGAGACGAGTTTGAGGGCAGCGAGGTAGTTTTCTGCCAGCTTGTCATATCGAGTTGCGATGCGACGGAACTGCTTGGCCTGGTTGAAGAAGCGTTCGACGAGGTTGCGGGCCTTGTAGAGGAAGGGGCTGAAGCACATCGGGTCCTTGCGGTTGGCCTTGGGCGGGATGTTGGCCCATGCCTTTTGCTCGGTGACGGCATTGCGCAACGCGTTGGCATCATAGCCCTTGTCGGCGAGCAGCATGGCACCCTCGGGCAAATCCTTGATAAGTCCGCTGCGTAGGCGATGTCACTCATTTGACCTGCCGTGAGCGTCAGCTTGATCGGCCTGCCTTCGGCGTCGACAAGAGCATGGATTTTGGTCGTCAGCCCGCCTCGGGAACGACCGAGACAATGATCTCGATTCCCCTTTTTGCCGTCGCACCCTGCTGATGGACGCGAACAATAGAGGTGTCGATCATCTGCACCGTGCCGTCATGGGCCTCGGTAATGGCGTCCATCAGCCGATCCCAGACACCTGCTATCCGCCATCGAACGAAGCGGTTGTAGCCAGTGGTGCGAGGCCCGTAGCGCTCGGGCAGATCGCGCCATGGCGCACCCGATCGCAGCACCCAGAAGATGCCGTTCAGCACCCGGCGGTCGTCTACGCGCGGCACGCCTCGCGGCTTGTTGGGCAACAGCGGCTCGATCGCCCGCCATTCGAAGTCGGTCAGATCGTATCGGCTCATGCCCTTATGAATCAGACCCCGCTCAAGTTTGGAACCAGCCAGTCGGCAAACGACCCAATGCGGACAGGACGGCTGCTCACACCTCACTTCCATGTTGGTGAGCTTCGTCCTCAACGAAAAGGTCGAGGCCCCAGCCAACACCGCAATCCGCGAGCACCCTCATCGCGGACGGCTCAAGCCAGATGCCGCACTGCTCGTCGTAGGACGTATAGAACCCGCCATAGATCGTAATCTGCTTCGGCCGCACTTCCTGCCGCAGCCGGGCGAAGGCTTCCTCCCGACCTCGCATCTGCTCGATCAGGTAGTTGACCGCATTCTCGTGCTCGGCCCCACTCCGGAGCCTTTGCCGCGGACCATCGAGGCTCCATCCATTCTTCTTGCGCGGGGAACCGTTACGCATCGGGTCGCCCTTGCGGACTATGCGTGTCGGTTCGAGGCTTAGGATCGCAGTCACCCTCTCGGGGTCCGCATCGAAATCAACGATCGAGAGCGAGATCATCGCCTGTCCTAGCTAGGTTCCAAAGGGCAAGGCAAGCCCTGCGCTGTTGCGAGACTCTTCATGCTCGCCTCGCGCTTCCAACCGAGCCCAGTCATTTTTGCGTTTATATCCTGTCAGTCGGCATCGATCGCCGTGGCCATGCGGGCGATGGCCTGTTGATAGACGCTCGCCGAATTCCAGCCAGCAATTGCGCCCATATTCGCCTGCGCGCTCGCGCCGGCCCGCCAACCATGACTCTTGAGGAAGTTGGCGGTAGAAGCCAACGCAGTGGCCTTGTCACGCAGGTTTTTGTTTCCGACACCATACGTCAAAACATTTCCGGGCAGGAACTGCGTGTGGCCAATCTCGCCATGCGCGGCACCGACCGACGAGGCGCTCAACGCTCCGCGATCAACCAGCTTCAGGGCCGCAATGGCATGCGGGTAGAAGAACTCCGGACGGCGGCAGTCATAGGCCAGCGTTAAAATGGCGGAGACCGTATTCTGGTTGCCCATGGCGGAACCGAAGCCGGTCTCCATGCCCCAGATGGCGAGCAACACGCCCGGCGACACGCCGTAATTCCGTTCGATCTTGTCGAACAGCGCAGCATTGGCCTTCTTCAGCGCACGGCCCCTGGCAATGATCGCGGACGCGCCACGGCGCTTCATGAAAGCTTCCACCGAGCCGCTGAAAGCCTTATGGATGGCGCGGTCGACGGAGATCGTCTTTGTCGCGTAGGTTGCGCGAGCCAGAGCGGCCAGACCCTTCGAGCCGACACCATCGGCCTTCGCCTCCGCGGCGAACTCCGGTTTCCATGCCTCGAAGCCGGCGCCGCTCTTGCCACAGCTGGCCGCCGCCTGCGCGCCCGTCGCCAGCGCAAGCACCGCCACCACCGTGGCCACTACAAACATCTTCCCCTTGGCAAGAAATGCCATGCTGCTCTCCTGGTTGCCTGAATCACGTTCCCAATTGCGAACTTGCCTGCGAAACACCTGCTTGTCACTGCCCCGGCGCCACGCCGATGCACTCAATACAGCAGGAACCTCAAATCCACCACACTGGCGGACGCCCGGGAATTTGCCTACGATCAAGTAATTATTGTGGCGGGGACAGAATAAGCATGGAAGACGTTGATGTCGTGATCATCGGCGGGGCGCTGAGCGGTTTGTGTGCTATGCGGCGGCGGCGGCCCGGCCGCTCGCAAGCGCGCGCCACGCTGATGCAGCCCGTGGCGGAAAAGATCTTCTTCGCCGGCGAGCATTTGGCCGGTCCGCTGATGCAGACCTGCGGCGGCGCCAGATTGTCGGGCGAGGCAGTGGCCAAGGAGGTCGCCGCCCAACTTGCGGCAAAATAGCATCGGCCGGCAGGAACGTCGGCAGCTGACAGGCGTTTGGCGTTCTCCTGCTCGTATCGTCCTCCGCATTTCGATTTCGAATGACTTGAGACGCCAATGACGCTTTTCGACTGCCCGCATTGCGGCCACCGTCTCTATTTCGAGAACGCGCAATGCCTGAACTGCGCCAGCCTCGTGCTCTACGATCCCGAGCATGCGCGCTTCGCGCTGTCCGGGGCCGAGGTCTTCCATTGCACCAATGCCGACGAATGCGCCTGCAACTGGATGGCGGAGCCCGGCCACGCCTTCTGCCGCGCCTGTGCGCTGAACCAGCTGATCCCGGATCTGTCGGTCGACGGCAATCGCCGCCGCTGGATCCGTGTCGAGGCGGCAAAGAAGCGTGCCGTCTATTCGCTGCTCGCCTTCGGCCTGCCGGTCGCACCCAAGCAGGACGTTGGCGACGAGATCGGTCTCGCTTTCGATTTTCTTGCCGATCCGATCGGCGGCGGTCCGGGCGGCGAGCGTATCCTGACCGGTCATGACAACGGCCGGATCACGCTCAACGTCGCCGAGGCGGATTCGGCAGAGCGCGAACGGCGGCGCGTCGAGATGGGCGAGAACTACCGCACGCTGCTCGGCCATTTCCGCCATGAGCTCGGCCATTATTACTGGGACCGCCTGATCCGCGACGATTTGCAAAAGCTTGCCGGTTTTCGCGCTTTGTTCGGCGACGAGCGCGCCGGCTACGAACAGGCGCTGAAGACCTATTATGCCGATGGCGCGCCGCCCGACTGGCAGCAGCGCCATATCTCGGCCTATGCGACGTCGCACCCATGGGAGGACTGGGCCGAGACATGGGCGCATCACATGCACATCACCGACACACTGGAGATGGTGCATGCCCTGAATTTCCCGCTCGGCCGGCTGGAAACCCTTGAAGCCAACGAGCTGCCGCGCGCCGATACCGGCGGCAAGTTGCAGCCGGCACCATCGGAACCCGCCTCCAGGCCAGAGCCTTTCGAAAGGATTCTCGACCGCTGGCTGGTGCTGTCGGAGGCGTCCAACTCGATCAACCGCTGCATGGGCCTGCCCGATCTCTATCCCTTCGTCATCTCGGACGTGGCGGCGCAAAAACTTGCTTTTGTTCACGAGCTTTTGACCGACCTGCCGAAAACGACTGGAACAAATCGTGAGCCGGCCGAAGCCTTTTAGCCGGAACGCATGCGGCTTTGCTTCGTTTTCCGTGCCAAGGGACTGTGAAACGGAGAGAAGACCATGAAACGCATATTGTTTCCGGCGGTGGCCGGAGCGCTCATGGCGATGTCGGGCTCTGCCTTGGCCGACACCGCCGTCTCGGCCATCACTGATCTCAATGTACGCGCCGGCCCCGGCCCGCAATATCCGGTGATCGGCGTGCTTGCGGCCGGCCAGTCGGCGACGCTCGACGGCTGCATCGCCAACAGCAAATGGTGCACCATCGCCGAGGCTAACGGCCAGGGCTGGGTCTATTCCGACTATGTGACGGCCGATTTCGGCGGCAGCCGTGTGGTCCTGACACAGCGTCCGGCCAGCGCCGACATTGCCGTCGTGACGCCGCCCGCCGATAGCGTCGAGTATTCCGACAGCTATACCGGAGCAATCGTCGCCGGCGAGGCGATCGAGCCTATCCGGAGACCGCCGGCCGAGATCCGTACCTATGTACGTACGCATCGGCTCGATCCGGTCTATCTCGAGGGCGAGGTGGTGACGGGCGCGACGTTGCCTGACACCGTCGAGCTACGCGAGATTCCGGACTATGATTACCGTTACGTCTATGTGAACGGCCAGCCGGCACTGGTCGATCCGGGCAGCCGGCGTATCGTGTACGTCGTGCGCTGACGATACAAACAGCGCGGTCGCCCTGTAATGGCGGCCGCTCGCACTCCCGACATTGCCACAAGCCGGTATTGCCGCTGCAATACCGGTTTCCACATTGGGGCCGATGTTCTAGACCTTGCGAGCCGAAGCACCAGCCAGCGAGCCCGCGTGACGATCGACCCAACCGCCTTCCAACAGTACCGGCACACCGCCAACAACAAGACCACTTTGCCGCGGCTTCTGCTTGGAGCGGTGGTCGTCATCCTGTTCTGGCTCGGAACCACTGCCGCCGTGCTGTTCGGCGGCACCTATGCCTTTGCCGTTTGGCAGGCATCGTCTGGCACCGCCCCGCCAGGTGGGGGAGCGGTGCAGGATTTCATGGCCTCTCCTGCAGGCATCCTTGCGGCGCTGGCTTCATTTGCCGGAATCTGGCTCGGCCTTTGGGCTGCCATGCGCTGGATCCATCGCGAGAAGCTGACAGCCCTGATTGGCGTCAGCCGGCGCATTTCTTGGTCGGGGTTCCTGAAAGGACTGACCGCGGTGCTGATCACCTCGCTGCTTTCCGAGATCCTGCTTTATGGTTTGCAGCCCGACATCGCGCGCGGCGCGATCGGCCTGTCCGCGTGGCTTTTGTTCCTGATCCCGATCGCCGCCCTGACCTTTCTGCAAACGTCGTCGGAGGAGATGCTGTTTCGCGGTTATCTGCTCAGGGGCCTGGCGAGCCGGTTCCGGAACTCTTTCATCTGGGCGCTGCTGCCGGGATTGCTGTTCACCTCCCTGCACTGGAGCCCAGGTTCAAGCGCTGCCATCAATGCCTGCGTGCTGGCCTCGATCGCTGCCTTTGCGCTGCTGCTGACGCTTCTGGTCTATGCAACCGGCAATCTCGGTGCCGGCTTTGGCGCCCATCTCGGCAACAATCTGACCGGCTTCCTGCTGATTTCGCACCAGCAAAGCTATAATTCCTTCGCCCTGTTCAACGCCAAGCCGCTCGAAGCCGCGGGCTGGACGACTTCAGACGCCGTCCTCATCGCTTCGATCGGCATCGTCAGCAGCCTGTTGACCGTTCTGCTGCTTTTACATCCGCGCTCACCGCTGAAGGTCGAGCCGGATATGGCGCGCGCCGGCAGCGTGCGCTGATGTGCATTGCCTGGTCGTCCTGAGCTATTTGACGCAAAGCTTGACCAAAGCTTGACTCTGCGGCCGATTTCCTGTCTACACGCCGCGAATTCCGCGACGAGTATTCCTCCGAGCAAACCGACCGGGACGCCGAAACCTCTTTGAGGTGAAGTGCTGTAAATCGATCCCGGAGGCCAACACCCGGCAGCGCTGTGCGCCCCCGGGTGTTTTTTGGCTTTGGGCTTTGCCCGGACCGGCTTTTGCTTGGACAGCTGGCGCGAACGCATTACCTCTCGGGCATCATCCGGGTGCCAGGGAAAAGGAAAAAGAATGTTTGAATCGCTACAGGAACGTCTTGGTTCGATCCTGAACGGCCTCACCGGCCGCGGCGCCTTGTCGGAGGCCGATGTCTCGGCGGCGCTGCGCGAGGTGCGCCGTGCGTTGCTCGAGGCCGACGTGGCGCTGGAAGTGGTGCGTTCCTTCACCGACAAGGTGCGCGAGAAGGCCGTCGGCGCCGCCGTGGTCAAGTCGATCAAGCCCGGCCAGATGGTCGTCAAGATCGTCCATGACGAACTGGTCGAGATGCTCGGCGCCCAGGGCGTCGCCATCGACCTCAATGCACCGGCTCCGGTCGTCATCATGATGATCGGCTTGCAGGGTTCGGGCAAGACGACGACCTCGGCCAAGATCGCCAGGCGCCTCACCGACCGTCAAAACAAGAAGGTTTTGATGGCCTCGCTCGACACGCGGCGTCCTGCCGCGCAAGAGCAGCTCCGCCAGCTCGGCGAGCAGGTCAAGGTCGCCACATTGCCGATCGTCGCCGGTCAGACGCCGGTCGATATCGCCCGCCGCGCCGTGCAGGCGGCCAAGCTCGGCGGCCATGACGTCGTCATCCTCGATACCGCCGGCCGCACCCATATCGACGAGCCGTTGATGGTCGAGATGGCCGACATCAAGAAGATGTCGTCGCCGCACGAGATCCTGCTGGTCGCCGATTCGCTGACCGGCCAGGACGCCGTCAATCTGGCGAAAAGCTTCGACGAGCGCGTCGGCATCACCGGCCTCGTGCTGACCCGCATGGACGGCGACGGCCGCGGTGGTGCGGCGCTCTCGATGCGCGCCGTCACCGGCAAGCCGATCAAGCTGATCGGCACCGGCGAAAAAATGGACGCGCTGGAGGAATTCCACCCCAAGCGCATCGCCGACCGCATCCTCGGCATGGGCGACATCGTCAGCCTCGTCGAAAAGGCGGCCGAGAACATCGACGCCGAGCAGGCGGCGGCGATGGCCAGGAAGATGCAGTCGGGCAAGTTCGACCTGAACGACCTCGCCGGCCAGCTTCAGCAAATGTCGAAAATGGGTGGCATGGGTGGCATCATGGGCATGATGCCCGGCATGGGCAAGATGAAGGACCAGATGGCCGCCGCCGGGCTCGACGACAAGATGTTCGGTCGCCAGCTCGCCATCATCTCGTCGATGACCAAGGCCGAGCGCGCCAACCCCGATATTCTGAAGCACTCGCGCAAGAAGCGCATCGCCGCCGGCTCGGGTACCGACGCGGCCGAAATCAACAAACTGTTGAAGATGCATCGCGGCATGGCCGACATGATGAAGGCGATGGGCGGCAAGGGCAAAGGCGGCGGCCTGATGCGCGGCATGATGGGCGGCCTCGCTTCCAAGATGGGGCTCGGCGGCATGATGCCTGGCGGCCCAGGCGGTCCCGGAGGCGGCATGATGGGCGGCGGCATGCCGGACCTCTCCAAGATGGACCCCAAGCAGCTCGACGCCTTGCAGAAGCAGGCCCAGGCCGCCGGGCTCGGCGGCATGAAGGGCCTGCCCGGTGGCGGTGGCCTGCCTGGGCTGCCCGGCGGCATGAAACGTCCCGGCCTGCCGGGCGGTGGCGGGCTGCCAATGCTTGGCAAGAATGGCCTCGGCAAGAAGAAGTGAGGGCGCCATGAACGAAGAGAAGGACATGGCGGACGCGCGTGCGGCGCTGGCCAATTATCGCGCCTCTATTGACAATATCGACGCGGCGCTGATCCACATGCTGGCCGAGCGCTTCCGCTGCACCAAGGCAGTCGGCGTGCTGAAGGCGGAACATGGCCTGCCGCCTGCCGACCCGGCGCGCGAGCAGGAGCAGATCGCCCGTCTTCGCCAACTGGCGAAGGACGCCCATCTCGACCCGGATTTCGCGGAGAAATTCCTGAACTTCGTCGTCCGCGAAGTGATCCGCCATCACGAGCAGATCGCCGCATCCAACGGCGTGACGAAAACCGGCTGAGGACCAGCCACCAACCGATCAACCAGATCAGAGCTTTTAGGAGAAAAGAAATGCCACTGAAAATCCGATTGGCCCGTGCGGGCTCGAAGAAGCGTCCCTATTACCATGTCGTCGTCGCCGACGCTCGTTCGCCGCGCGACGGCCGTTTCATCGAGTCGCTCGGCTCGTGGAATCCGCTGCTGCCCAAGGACGGCGAACGCGTCAAGGTCGACGCCGAGCGCGTCAAGCATTGGCTGTCGCATGGCGCCCAGCCGACCGACCGCGTGCTGCGCTTCCTCGATGAAGCCGGCATCGCCAAGCGCGAAGCCCGCTCCAACCCGAAGAAGGCCGAGCCCGGCAAGAAGGCGCAGGAGCGCGCAGCCTTGCTGAAGAAGGCGCAGGAAGATGCCGCCGCGGCCGTTGCCGCCGCCGCAGCCGCGCCGGCCGAGTCGGAAGCCGCCAGCGCCGAATAAATCATCTCCACAACCACGAAACGGCGGGCCCTGCCCGCCGTTTTGCTATTGCATCCATATGATGCGGCCCGATCAATAGCCTTCCGGACAACTCGCAACGTAGACACGACCGTTACGATCGCGATAACGGCATTGGCCGCTTTCGCTGGCACGGCCGATCAGCGCACCGGCCAAAGCGCCGGCCGCACCGCCGATCACCGCGCCCTTGGTCGGGTTGCCGGCCACAGCAGCGCCGACCGCCGCACCGCCCAGGCCACCAACTGCCGCGCCTTGCTCAGTACGGGAGCAGGCACCGAGCGGCACCAGCAGGGCCATCAAGATCATCACCTTTTTCATTGTCGTTCCTCTCCAACAGGGTGCCGTCCTCGCCGCTGCACCCCCTAACTCGCAACCAGGCGATTTGATCCAAAGAAGAAGATCGGCTGCCGCCCGGCGGCGCTCAATTTGATCCAAAGAGTAGAAAGGCGGCGGCAGACCGCGCCCGCTCTGGCGGCCTGGCCACCATCGAGCGGCTTTCGATGTCGCGCTATTGGCTGAACGGGAATAACGCGCGCACCCTTGGATCGCGCAGATACAGGCCACCCCAGAGGATGGCGCCGAGATAAACGCCGAACAGTATGTGCGAGAACAAAGGGCTGCCGATACGCACATGCGTGGCGACGGCACCGCCGAGATAGGCGGTGAGCAGGATGGCGCCGAGCACCGAGGTGCGCGGCAGCGCGTAAAGCGCTGTCGAGACCAGTCCAATGATGCCGAGCATGCGCGAGACATTGGCATCGGCCGGCCAGCCGAGCTGCACCATGGTCTGGGTGACGATTTCGAGCGGCGGTAGCTTGATGACGCCGTCGAAGATCATGAACAGCACGACTACGGCGCTGAGCACGCGGCCGGCCCACAAGGCACGCGATGAGACGGGTGCTGCCTGAGACATGGTCATTGATGTTCCCTCCGGTCGTTGTGAGCACTGGCTCTCCGCCAGCTCGAACCAAGGACGCGGCCCATGACGGCGATCCGACATGCCTCCAATTCTTTTCACTCCAGGGGCGAACCTTGGGTGTGTACGTTCAGTCAGCAACGAACCTGGCCAAGTCCACCTTGCGGGGTGAGGTGGAGGGCGTTATTGAAAATCCGTAGAGGTGTCTTCCGAGCGCGCGACGGCAGCAGCAGCCTGATCGCACAGCGAAAGCAACCGATGGCCGGAGAGACCGACCTGAAACAGTTGCTGGCGGCAATGACGCCGGAATTGCTTGCCGGCGTTCATGTCTTCACCACGTTGCCACCCCATGCGCCCGTTCCCGACAGGCTCCGCCCGGTGATGCTATTTCGCGAGCGCGAGGGCACGACGCTGATCGTGCTTGAAGACCATGCCAAGGCCGCTGGACTGAAAACCGTGTTCCGCTGCCGGATGCTGACGCTGAACATCCATTCGTCGCTGGAAGCGGTCGGCTTCCTCGCCGCCATCACCGCGCGGCTGGCCACCGCCGGCATCGGCGTCAATCCGGTCTCGGCCTTCTACCACGATCATCTGTTCGTGCCCGCCGACCGGGCGGAGGAGGCGCTGGAGTTGCTGTTGGACCTAGCGGAGGAGAACCGGCTGTGACGCCGGCGCCTTGCTGCCTATTTGAGACGCCTGCGCTGCCCCTCATACGCCTGCCGGAACCTTCTCCCCGTGAACGGCGAGAAGGGCGCAAAACGGCCGAAGGCCGAGCCCGCGACTGCGGGCCGCCGGCCTTCCGGCGCCCCCGCGGAGGCCAGCCGCGTAGCGGCGATACGGCCGTGAGCAAAACAACCGCCGAAGGCCGAGCCCGCGACTGCGGGCCGCCGGCCTTCCGGCGCCCCCGCGGAGGGCCAGCCGCGACAGCAGCGATACGGCCGTGAGAGAAAAAGCAAGCTGAGCAAAAATCGCGGCCGAAGGCCAAGCCTGCGACCGCAGGCCGCCGGTCGTCCGGCGCCCCCGCGGAGGCCAGCCGCGCTAGCGGCGATACGGCCGTGAGCGAACTATGCCGCCTTCTTCTTCGGCTGGATCAGCCCGCGCTCGACCAGCAGTTCGGCGATCTGCACCGCATTGAGTGCCGCGCCCTTGCGCAGATTGTCGGAGACGATCCACATCGACAGGCCGTTATCGATGGTCGAGTCCTCGCGGATGCGCGAGATGAAGGTGGCGTCCTCGCCGGCCGATTCCAGCGGCGTGATGTAGCCGCCGTCCTCGCGCTTGTCGATGACCTGGCAGCCCGGCGCCTCGCGCAGGATCTCGCGCGCCTCATCGGCGGTGATCGGCTTCTCGAACTCGATGTTGACCGCTTCCGAATGGCCGATGAACACCGGCACCCGCACGCAGGTCGCCGTCAGCTTGATCTTCGGGTCGAGCATCTTCTTGGTCTCGGCCACCATCTTCCACTCTTCCTTGGTGAAGCCGTCGTCGAGGAAGACGTCGATATGCGGGATGACGTTGAAGGCGATACGCTTGGTGAACTTCTTGACGTCGACCTGGTCGGCGACGAACACCGCGCGCGTCTGCGTGAACAATTCGTCCATGCCTTCCTTGCCGGCGCCGGAGACCGACTGGTAGGTGGCGACGACGACGCGCTTGATGGTGGCCGCGTCATGCAGCGGCTTCAGCGCCACGACCAGCTGCGCCGTCGAGCAGTTCGGGTTGGCAATGATGTTCTTGCGCGTGAACAGCGAGATCGCATCCGGGTTCACTTCCGGAACGATCAGCGGCACGTCCTGATCGTAGCGGAAGGCCGACGAATTGTCGATGACGACGCAGCCCTGCTTGCCGATCTTCGGCGACCATTCCTTGGACACGTTGCCGCCGGCCGACATGATGCAGATGTCGGTGTCGGAAAAATCATATTGGTCGAGCGCCCTGACCTTCAGCGTGCGGTCGCCGAACGACACTTCCGTGCCCTGGCTGCGCCGCGAGGCCAGCGCCACCACCTCGCTCACTGGAAAGCCGCGTTCCTCCAGTATGTTGAGCATTTCCCGGCCCACATTGCCCGTGGCGCCGACGATCGCAACCTTGAAACTCATCGAAATCTCCTGTCCCTCTCCGCTCGGTTTCTGGAGAAAACCCGCCGGCCGATGCGGGTTTCAACCCCCGGGCCGGACCCGGGAGAGGGTGGTTAGGCCAAGGGAATCAGACCGTTTTGGTGGTCGTTTTGCCGGTTCTTTTGAGCAAGAACGTGATTTTTCTGGAACGAGGAGACGCAGCGACGCGCCCGGCCCAATGGTTCGCATTGGGGCCGGGGATGTCGAAGGCAGAAAGCGCCATCAAAAGGCCGCGCATCGAAAACTATCCCGTTCGGTGCCGGCTTTTACGCGGTTTACGTCTAGAGTCAATCGCAAGCAGCCCGACCCGCCCGCCCTGTACAATGACCGCGGCACCAAGTACGAACGAGCATCGTCTGGCTCGTGGCGCCCGTCTGTGGCGCTTGCCGACATTTGACCCGTCGCCGGGTATTCAGAATCCGAATTTCGAAAGAGCAAGATGTCCAACTTCGAAGCTATTGTTCCCGCGCTGGCAAAGGCGCTGGAAAAACGCGGCTATGTCGAGCTGACGCCGGTGCAGAACGCCGTTCTCGAGCTTGGCCAGGCCGATGCGCTGGTTTCGGCCCAGACCGGCTCCGGCAAGACCGTCGCCTTCGGTCTGGCTTTGGCGCCGACCCTTCTCGATGGCGCGGAGCGCTTTTCCCACGCGGCGGCACCCCTGGCGCTGGCCGTGGCGCCGACGCGGGAGTTGGCCCTGCAGGTAACGCGCGAGCTGGAATGGCTCTACGAACTGACCGGCGCCACGGTGGCGTCCTGCGTCGGCGGCATGGACATGCGCACCGAACGGCGCGTGCTGGAGCGCGGCGCCCATATCGTCGTGGGCACGCCCGGCCGCCTGCGCGATCACATCACCCGCAATTCGCTCGACATGTCGGCGCTCAAGGCAGTGGTGCTCGACGAGGCCGACGAGATGCTCGATCTCGGCTTTCGCGAGGATCTGGAATTCATCCTCGATGCCGCACCCGCCGATCGCCGCACGCTGATGTTTTCCGCGACCGTGCCGCGCTCCATCGCCACGCTGGCCAAGGGCTACCAGCGCGATGCTGTGCGCATCTCGGCCTCCGGCGAGGAAAAGCAGCATCTCGACATCGAATACCGGGCGCTGAGCGTCGCCCAGGCGGACCGCGAAAACGCCATCATCAACGTGCTTCGCTACTACGAGGCCAAGAATGCATTGGTGTTCTGCAACACCCGCGCCGCCGTCAACCATCTGACGGCGCGCTTCAACAATCGCAACTTTTCCGTCGTGGCGCTGTCCGGCGAGCTTAGCCAGAACGAGCGCAGCCACGCGCTGCAGGCGATGCGCGACGGCCGCGCCAAGGTCTGCATCGCCACCGACGTCGCGGCACGCGGCATCGACCTGCCCAATCTCGAGCTGGTGATCCATGCCGACCTGCCAACCAACCCGGAGACGCTCCTGCACCGAAGCGGACGCACGGGTCGTGCGGGACGCAAGGGCGTCAGCGCGCTGATCGTGCCCAACAATGCCCGTCGGCGCACCGAACGGCTGCTGCAAAGTGCCGGCCTTGCGGCGACATGGGCAAGCCCGCCGTCGGCCGACGACGTGATACGGCGCGACGACGAGCGCATTCTCGCTGATCCGGTCTTCAGCGAGCCTATGAAGGATGAGGAGCGCGGCTTCGTCGAGGCGCTTCTCGATCAGCACGGGCCCGAACAGGTTGCCGCCGCCTTCCTGCGGATGTGCCGCTCCAGCCACTCGGCGCCGGAGGATCTTCTCGACGTGGCACCGTTCACGCCGTCGGGCGAAAAATTTGCCCGCCGGGACGAGGCACCGAGCCGCCGCGACGATTTCGGCGACAGCGTCTGGTTCTCGCTGTCGGTCGGACGCCGGCAGAATGCGGAGCCACGCTGGCTGATCCCGATGCTGTGCCGGACAGGCGGCATTTCCAAGCGCGAGATCGGCGCCATCAAGATGCAGCAGGAGGAAACCTTCGTGCAGATCGCGGCGGACTGGGCCGAGCGTTTCCTCGCTGCGATCGGCCCCGACCGGAAGCTGCAGGGCAACATTGCGGTCAAGCGGTTGGACGGCACGCCGGATTTGTCGCGGGCCGGCTATCAGGAACCACGACCCGACAAGAAGCCGCACCGCGGCAAGCGCACCTTCGATCAGAACACGCCCAAATTCGAGAAGCGCGCACCGGCCGACCAGCGCCCGGCATTCGAGGCGAAGCCCTGGGCCGGGAAACCGGCCAAGGCGAAGTTCGAAGGCGGACCTGCGAAACACAAGAAATCGAAGAAACGGCCGGGGTAAATAGCCAGAACTCTCCATTTCCGCACGCCTCTTGCGGTCTGCCGGAACTTTGCACAGTCTGGGGCGGGGAAATGGGGGTGGGCAGGACATGCGCGGCGAAGTTCTTCATTACGACGAAGACCAGGGTTTCGGCTTCATCACCGGAGCCGACGGCAACCGCTACACTTTGGCGCGCGAAGATTTGCGCCGCGAAGCATCGGTTGCCGGAGGTACGACCGTCGAATTCCAGCCGGCTGGCGGACGGGCACGCGATGTTTTTTCGATCCGCGCCCAACCTGCCAGTGCGCCCGCCGACGCCTCCACTGCAACCGCCGCCCCAACTCAGGCCGGCAATGCGCCCGCGGCACGTCAGCCGCAACATTTCGGCCGTTCCGCTGAACAAAGTCCGGCTGAATCGGCTGGCCTGTGGAGCTACTTCTGGTGGGGTCTGACCGAGAATTACTTCAACTTCGCCGGCCGTGCCCGCCGCAAGGAGTATTGGGGCTATTGTCTGTTCTGGACGATCGCGCTGATCGTGGTCATAGGACTCGGCGTCTTTATCGACGACGCCATGGGCAATCTCGACAACAGTGAATTGCCGGCAGTGACGGTCGGCCTTTCCGGTCTCTTCCTGCTGGCGACAGCCCTGCCGTGGTTCGGGCTCAACGTGCGTCGCCTGCACGATACCGGCCTGACGGGATGGCTCTTTCTGCTTTTCCTGATCCCGACCTTCGGCACCGTGATCATCCTGATCTTTGCGCTGATCCCGACCCAGCCGCGCGAGAACAAGTGGGGTCCCGTGCCGGCGGGTGTCAGGGTTTAGTGTCGTCCTTAGTCTAGTGCCCCGCCAGACGACAGCCTAAGGAACACCTTCTGCCCGTGCCGTCGGCACTTCAACGCTGAGGAGCTCGACCTGTTTTAGAAATGACGAAGGGGGTTGTGCAGCGTATTTCAGCGCGCATGGAGGAGACCCACGCTAGCGCGCGCACGAGGAATCGTCCATGACGGACCCGGAACTACTCGCCTTACTCGACAAGCTGCGAGCCGTGATGATCAGCGTTGCCACTGGTGGCGCTCGCATCGGCGAGGTGAATAATGAGTTCCAGGAGGATTATCGCACGGTAGCTGACGAACTGCGCAACCGGGAAATTGAGAACCCGCTGCCCTACAGCGACCTTTGGCAATGGTATGGAAAATGGAGCGCTGACATCGCGGGCTATGGACCCCGGCGCGCCTATGTCGCCGATCTATTTGCGCCGCTGATTTCTCGCGTTCGCGCTTCCCGGGTGGCAGAGACTCCGCCTACCGGCTGGGCTCGTGTCGATCGAACGGTCTGCGGCAAGCAGGTGTTCTATTATCAATGCCCACACGGCGGCCGGGTGTTCTTCGACAATCTTGGCTGGCCTTGGCCAAAACATGGCTGCACCGATAACCCACGTTCGCGGAAAGGCCGCGTGGAGGCGCGCGTCATAAACTCCCACACCGCGTTCAGAAGCGCTCAGGGGGAACCGCTCGACCTATACGAGCTGCTTTCGATCGCCGAAAAGCGCAACATCGTACATATGCGCTTCCGCAGAATGAACGAGAACCGCAGTTTCAGCGTGTCGCTGGCACTGGGGCGCCTCCGCGATCATGACATCACGATCGACGACCTTTGGACCGCGCCTTCGTTCGTTGTGCGGAGTTACGAAACGCACCGCATCGTCGAATTTATCTCAGGCAGGAAGAAACGGATCGACACGCTCACGCTGGCGCGATCCGGCAAGGGCTCGGCATGAATTGCCCTGTGCCGCCATCTCACAAAGCACGGTGGCGAGTGCCGCCGCATCCCCGGTCGTCGCCCAGCGGACGTCGACCGACACGGGATCAGCCCAAAAATTTGGCGATGATCGCGTCGCCCATCTCAGCGGTGCCGACCTCGGTCATCCCCGGTGAATGAATATCCCTGGTGCGCAAGCCCTGATCGAGCACGGCGGCGATCGCGCCTTCCAGCCGGTCGGCCTCTTCAACCATGCCGAAGGAATAGCGCATGCACATGGCGAAGGAGGCGATCATGGCGATCGGATTAGCGATGCCCTTGCCAGCGATGTCGGGCGCCGAGCCGTGCACCGGCTCGTAGAGCGCCTTGCGCTTTTTTGTCTTCGCATCCGGCGCGCCGAGCGAGGCCGACGGCAGCATGCCGATCGAGCCGGTCAGCATGGCGGCGATGTCGGACAGCATGTCGCCGAACAGATTGTCGGTGACGATGACGTCGAACTGCTTCGGCCAGCGCACCAGCTGCATGCCGCCAGCATCGGCCAACATGTGATCGAGCTTGACGTCGGCATACTTGGCCTTGTGCGTCTGGGTGACGACCTCGTTCCACAGCACGCCCGACTTCATCACATTGCGCTTTTCCATCGAGGTGACGTGATTCTTGCGCGTGCGCGCCAATTCGAAGGCAACGCCCGAAATGCGCTCGATCTCGAACGTATCGTATATTTGGGTGTCGATGCCGCGCTTCTGGCCGTTGCCGAGGTCGATGATCTGCTTAGGTTCGCCGAAATAGACGCCGCCGGTGAGCTCGCGCACGATCAGGATATCGAGCCCCTCGACCACCTCCTGCTTCAGCGAGGAGGACGCCGCCAGCGCCGGATAGCAGATTGCCGGCCTGAGATTGGCAAACAGCTCCATGTCCTTGCGCAGCCGCAGCAGACCCGCCTCCGGGCGCACCTCGTAAGGCACCGCATCCCATTTCGGTCCGCCGACGGCGCCGAACAGCACCGCGTCCGACGCCATTGCCTTGGCCATGTCGGCATCGGAAATCGCCGCGCCATGCGCGTCGTAGGCGCAGCCGCCGACAAGGCCCTCATCGGTGACGAAATCGCTGCCGAGCCTGTCGTTCATGGCGGAAATCAGCTTCTTCACCTCGGCCATCGCCTCGGGGCCGATGCCGTCGCCGGCAAGCAGGAGAAGATTTTTCGAAGCCATGGGGAACCGTCCTGATTGTGTCGTGAGCCGCGGCCTTGCTAAACGCCAAGCGGCCGGCGCGCAAGCCTGCGGTTCAGAGCATCGGACCCAAAGTGGAAACCGGTTTTGGGAAAATCCGATGCTCAAGACAAAATGCCTAGAGATGCGAAAGGATATTGACCAGCCTGCCGAACGGGTCGCGTACGAAGAAGCGCCGCACGCCCCAGGGTTCGTCCGCCGGACCGTATTCGATGGCAAAGCCGGCCGTCCTCATGCTTTCAAGCGCGGCATCGACGTCGTCGACTTCGATAGAGATGTCCGGCACCGGCGTTCCTGATCCCCCTTCGGCCATGAAACTGACCTGCACGGACATCGTCTCTTGCGAGCCGTAGGTAGCGATCCAGCCCATATCCATCTTGAGATCGAGGCCGAGCACATCCTGATAGAAGGGTTTTGCCGCCGCTGATGCGCCTGACCTTCACCATGGGCCGATCCTCGTGCTAACCGTGTCGTTGTCGCAACCGTGACAGGCATCAGGCTGTGCGCCGCAGCGCCGTCACCTCGATCTCGATCTTCATCTCCGGCTTGTTGAGCTGGCACACGATCATCGTTGCCGCCGGCCTGATCTCGCCAAAGGCCTCGCCGAGGATCGGGAACACCACATCCACGAAAGCCGCATCGGTGATATAGTAATGCGCCCGCACCACATCGGCCGTCTCGAAGCCGCCGTCCCCGAGCGCCTTGGCGATCGTCGTCAGGCAATTGCGCGTTTGTGCCTCCACGGTCTCCGGCATCGACATGGTCGCATAATCGTAGCCGGTCGTTCCGGACACGAAACACCAGTCGCCCTGCACCACGGCGCGCGAATAGCCGGCGGTCTTCTCGAAGGGCGAACCGGTGGAGATCAGTTTTCGCATGGCTTCCTCGCAGTGGTTGCGGCCATCCTGAAGGTATAGGGTCCACCCGGCCATGGGCCAGAGGCAACCGATTGTTGTTACGACGTGGAAAGCGCAGACCTTGGAGATTGGCCAGAACATCTCTCCAGTCGTCATCCTGGGGCGAAGCAAGGAGCGAAGCGACGCGGCGCAGACCCCAGGATCCATATGTGGACGGCGCCCTGCCTGCAACGGTTGTTTTGCGTCGTTTTCGATCGCTTGCGTCCATATGTCCGGCCTTTGAGCACGGTCCTTGCGGCCGCTGGCCAAG